>JBBRKB010000449.1:0-3189 GCA_038218385.1 Cytophagales bacterium
TTTACCTTCAGGCAACACATTGATAAGTGACACAATGGTGGTTTCATTTTCTTTCTCGATAATGTTGTATTGAAAAAAAGCATTTCGAATCGTATTGAACGATGCAGCGTCCAACACCGCATATTCTTTTTCAATTACGGAATCAACATGGGCAAGAACCCGCGGTGAAAATTTCAACCGTGCTCCCTCTTCTTTTATGGCAGCTAAGAACGGTACCTTCTTTTCATCCGTCCAAAATTGTTTCCATTGGTTGATACGAACCTGTTGCAATGAATCGGATAATAAAAATTCAGACAGTGAATGCTGCTGTTTTATAATACCTTCCTTTTGAAGACTATCAATGTAGGGAACTAGTTTTTCATTCTCACGCAAGGCCCCTTCCAACGTGGTGGCATCTGACGTTACATACAGGGTATGAAGAGACGCGGGATTGATCGTCTCAAGCCGATGCTGTGCTTCATGCGTTTCATTATTCATGAAATTCAATTTGCTCATGTCGGTATTGAAGCTCACGTCCTGGGCAAAATAAAAGAACACAGGTGTAAGCATCAGGATAACAACGACCCAAAATCCGCTAGATGATTTTTTTAAGAATGAAAGGCGCTCAATTGTCGTTTCTTTGTACGTTACCTGTGGCGACAAGTGGGGCAGAAAAATCAACGTACAAAGTGCTGCGCCAATAAGGCTGAACCCCGCAAACAAGCCAATGTCTTTAAGCACCGGCGCATGTGTAAACTGAAGACTAAAAAAAGCAAGCACTGTAGTAAGGCTTCCTATGGTCATCGGTTTTGCAATATCCTTGATTACCTCTTCTATGTTCTGATGATTGCGTTGATGTACCAAAAAATGCAAGGCATAGTTGACTGCAATGCCGAGAATGATGGAGCCCGCAGCCAACGCGAGAATGGAGACCGAACCCTTTATTAAATAAATAAAGAACAACGCGAAGAGAGCCCCAAAAATAACCGGAACCAAAATCAAAAACATGACCCGGATATCGCGGAAGTAAAGCAACATGAAGGTGGTGAGTAAGGCAACAAATAAGGAGAGTGTAAGAATGGTATCGTGTTTTATTTGTCGTGCGTTGCCCACTGCTACCACAGGTGCACCGAAGTATGAAATTAAAATAGCATCATTCTTTTCATTCCGTCCCTTGGCAATGTCTTCAAGGTAGGTAACAAGCCCCATGTTTTCGGCTGTTTGATTGGCGCCATATCCCGACTGGATAAAAAAGATAAGGTGCCGATGGTCACGTGTGATAATGTAGTTGTCATACAATTCAAAATTATCGTCATACTGAAGGTGCTGCAATTTTTTTAATACCAAATAAGAAAAGCCCATCGGGTCATTTACAATAATATTTTTTAATGCCAGCCCAGACGGTGAAATCAATTGACGGTATTGACGGTTGAGTACTTGCTTGGCCACATCCGGTTGCGTGATAGAATCCAACGCATGATAATCTTCTGGTGTAAGAAAAATGGGCAGGAACTGAAGGGTGGTGTTCAATAGCTGAAGCATTTTATCTTCCTCTATTTTGCTATTCACAGTTGCTTTAGAAGATCTAAGCTGATCCTCCATCTGTTCCACTAATGATTCTGTGGTGGCCACTAAACTATCCGGCAGCGAAATTTGGCTGCTGTCCTTTACCGACACCATCACAACAATGCGTTCGGAAAAAGAAGAATTTTCAAACAGTGTATTTAATTTTTTAACGCGCTTATCATCCGGGAAGAATTTGGTAATGTTTTCTTCAATGTTGATTTTAACAGCAGACCATGCGAGCACGCCAATCGTGGATATAAAAACAATCCAGAACACAATCTGCTTCCGTTTAAAAAATCTATAGATATGTGTAAGAAAATCTTCCATGAATCAAGACTGGCGTCTGAAAATTTTAAGTAAGCTAAAGGTAATTAATCCAAAAAAAACACCCGCTCCAATACTTAGCGTCACAGCGCCCAGCATATATTGAAAAAAACTTTCTTTCACTACTTCAAGTGTCAACTCCTTGTCAAAAGAAAGGGACACGGCCTGATCGCCCATCCAAATTACACCTGTCATGTGACTGGCGAAAAGAATTAATGGGATCATAGGCGGTATGCTGATGTTGGCCGCAATGATTACAAGTGCTTTGTTAAGCTTGAATAAAAACGAAAGTGAAATGGCGATGATAAGTTGAAACCCCCATACCGGAAATATGCCCATAAAAATTCCAAAGCCTACGGACACCGCTTTTACTAAATCAGAATGCCCTGAATTAAAAAGTTGGTCAATAATTTTTTTTCGCCCCGCCTTGTCATTTAGCTTTCTTAGCAAATCCCGCGGCTTGATGTAGAGCAATGTAATAGTAACAAGTACAGTATTAAGAACACTGATTCGTGAAAAATCGCGGAAGGGACGAAAGTGAGTGATGCGTTTTCCTCTTTCAGGATAAAATACTTTTACCGGAATTTCATTGATGGGAATGCCGGCCCATGCAGCGCGCACCAACACTTCAATTTCAAATTCAAATTTCCGTGTTATAAATTTGAATCGTTTCAAAAGTTTCACCGGATACATGCGATAGCCACTCTGCGTATCATTCAACGTGACGCCTGTCTCAAACTTAAACCAAAAGTTGGAAAATTTTTTACCAAAGTTGCTCTTACCCGGCACGCTTGATTGGTTCATGTTGCGCTCACCTATAATGATTGCGTCTGGAAAGGTTTCAAGTGCATCAATGAACTTTGGAAGATCATCTGCAAAATGTTGTCCGTCTGAATCAATGCTGATCGCGTGCTCATAACCTAATGCAACAGCGCGCTTAAAACCTTGGCGTAAAGCAAATCCCTTCCCTTGATTCACAGGGTACATCACTACTTCCAAGTCAGCGAACCGGGCAATAATTTCATTTGTGGAATCTGTAGAACCATCGTTCACTACAATTACCTGATCCGTAAATGCCCTTACACTTTCCAACACATGCGCTAATGTTTGTTCATTGTTATACGTTGGCACAAGCACACACACTTTCTTTTGTTGGAATATGGTTTTATAATTTTCCATTAAGCAAACGTGAACAGCCCTTTGAATTTGAAATACGTTGTTGCCCCAGAAAGAATTGATGCCTGGACTTCATAGGTAGTGCCACTTACAACATACTTAATTGCCACGTCTACATCGGTGATTTCATCTGGATTTATGACA
>JBBRKB010000450.1:0-3179 GCA_038218385.1 Cytophagales bacterium
ATTCAATATCGCTGCCCGCCTTTGTTGGTGTTGTGCTGATGGGCTTGCGACATGGATCACCAACAAACGCACTAGTTCAATCACAAGGCTTTCAATGTGAAGGGTTGCCCTTGCTCAAAGTGCGCACGCATGTTGGTGAAAACACGCAACATGGGCGAGTGTGCATGAACTCCAACGCGGGCAAAGCCTTTAGGGCTGTTCGGTGAGGCTTCTCTATCAGCTATTTATTTATTTGCCTATTAATGAAACATCTTATTTTTGGCTGAAGCTTACTCAGATTACCTTTGAAAGGTTTGCTAAATTGTGGTGCAGTCATTCTTTGTACTTTACCAACCTTTGTGTAGGGGCTTTAATTATCATGCGATCGTATTGTTGTTCTTTTGCTGCCGGAAACTTCCTGCCATCTTGTTCGATCAACCCAACGCAAATAATTTTCCAACTTTAGTTTTGCAAATAAGGCATAAATAAAGGTTTATATACTTTACACTTGTTTCCCTCAATAGCAGACCATGCGTTAAGGAAAGCAATTAGACGGTAGACTTGGTCGGGGCTATCAATTTCGAACCAAAAATGATATGCTTTGCCTTGCACTTTAATCTCCAACTCGCTACCACGCCCATCAGCATTAACCAAGCCAAGGCGTGTAACCCGTTGTCCTTTGTAGCTACCTATCTTAATTCGTGTTCTTAATATATCGTCAAACTTTAAGTCCACTGGATGAGAGCTTTCATGATGAATTACCAATCCATGATCATTAAGCACAACTGAACCCAATTCGTTTAAGCGCCTTATAAAAAACGTTATGAAGATGCTACTTAAAAAGACAGCACCTATAATTTCTATTCCATTGCCAGATTTATCAAACTCCGGGAAAAACATTAAAATAACTATTCCAACAAACGCGCAGCCAATAATCCATTGAATGATTATAAACGCTCTTGTTTTTTTGAATATTGTCAAAGAAACCTGAGTCTTCATTTTTTTAAGCTGTCATATACCCCTGTTGCATCAATCCCGCTGCTCAAAGCACCAACTGCATCGATTACTTTGCCTTTATCAAGTAATTGTCCTAGCACCGTTACCGTACCCTGGCTGGCTATCGATGCAAATGGAACAGCAATCTGAACTAGCGCGTGACCTTTGTCAAAATTACTTGCCGCTGGTTCTCCATACAAGAAATTTTTCTCAGTTATCAACACACTAAAGGCATCTACGACACTTACTGGAGTTTGGATAGCTGCCATAAATTTACCCATCTGATTCGGCATACCATTTCGATAGTATTTTCCTTCTCCTCGGGCTGATTGATCGCCCATTTCCATCAGCCACTTTACATAGTCCCATCCACTGCTCATCGAGAGATGGATATCGCTGAAATTTATCCCCAAATTGGCCATATTTTCATAGTTAAAAGATCCCTTCGTATAACGCATAATATGAAAATCTGCCTTGCTATATTTTGTGTTGCCTAAGTCAACTGATGCCACTCCAATGTCTTTATCCAATATCAACTCCCCACCCGTATGACGCGCTGTTTGTCGAGCTTGACGAATGTATGAACTTTCCCAAAACCATTTTCCGTCGGGATCAATATTGCTTAGAGGATTGTTACCCATAGATAAATATGGAGAAAACTTTTGTCTTTTGGGATCAACACTGTTCCACCTCCCGATCACAGCATCATATTCTCTAGCCTCAAAATGATTCCACCCCGTTTTGGCTACACGATTGCCACTGGCATCGTAGAGAAAGTGGGTGCCTGCACCTACACCAGCTGTGGTTGGTGAATGCATTCAAGATTCCGGATGCATTGCTTGCAGCTCCGATTGGGTTGGGGTAGATAAGTTTGTTGCCCATGGAGGAAATTTCATTTCGCAGAGTCTCTTGTCTCAAGGACTCTGGCGCCTCTACTTCCGACAGTGTCACCGAGACGGTAGACTCTCTGCGGAGAAATAAAAGTTAGGAATGATCAATCTTTTACAATCTTTTAAATTTAATTATCCATTCCTCATCATTGTGATCTCTCTCATATAGTAATAGATGTACATTTTCAATTTGATAAGGAACAGTGTATTTTTTTGTTCGAGAATCAAACAATATCCCATCCTTGTTTACTTGATAAGTCCCTCGCTCTATAATTTTTTTTTGGTTTGCATTCGTAACCCTCACTTCCTTTTTTGATTCCGTAATATGAATGGATAATTCAAATTTTCCGGAATCAGCCAAATTTTTGAGGCCATAAAATTCTTTTACATAGGTATTATCTTGATTGAAAGTTAATATAGTCTTATCTCGTTTGTCCACTATACCTATTTTATAGTTTTTATAAAACATTGAATCTGAGACCCACTTACCGGTCAGATTATCCTGAGCAATCAATTGAATGCAATGGCCTATGAGCAATGGAATCAATATTAAAAAAAATTTAAGTAGCTGAGGTGATCTTATCATGGTCTTATTACTTTTTACTCATTTCATTTCGCGCAGAGTCTCTTCTCTCAAGGACTCTGGCGCCTCTGCTCCGACAGAGTCACAGAGACGGTAGACCTCTGCGGTGAATTAAAGTTTTAAAAAATTCTCAAGAACTAATTACTTTTTTCAATATAAAATTCTTACTTTTTTATTCCCCTATACGGCACATCAATGTCAATCTTGCCGGCCCACTTCTCAGGTATTTTTTTTCCAAGCGACCAATGCACGGCATTGATAACAAGATGTTGCATCGCCTCCGTTTTAAAATCTTCCGGATGTCCGAGTGTTGTAAAAAATGTTTTGCCACCAAATGCATTTTCCCATGTCCAGGCTACCGGGTTATCTACAGCGGGCTTGTCAGGGTTTACAGACTTACCCATCAACAACCAAGTAGAACCCACAGCGGGATAGCTGGGCAATACATGATAGAGCCATGACGATACATGGAAATTTTTATCTACCCCATGCAGGATGGGATGATTGGCGACACTGTCAATGACATACACATCGGTCGTACTTTCATGACCATAATGTGTGTGCTTGGCTACCCCACCCCATCCCGGCGGTGTTCCAAACGCAAATTCCCCGAAGGCATTCCATTTTTCAAGCGTATCTCCTTTAGGATAATTGAATGCATGAGAGGTGGTGCGAAAACCCATCATGGGTTTTCCTGACTTCAGATAGTCATCAATACATTTCACTTGCTC
>JBBRKB010000451.1:0-3175 GCA_038218385.1 Cytophagales bacterium
TGATAGTCCTTCACATGGTTTTAATCTTTGCCTGGGCTCAACTGCTGAAGGCTTAAAAGATCCGAAGACTGAAATTTTACCTATCATTAAATGGGTTGGTGAACGCAAACAAATTTTCAACATCCACTTGCGCAACATTAAAGGGGGCTGGAATAATTTCCAGGAGGTGTATCCTGATAATGGGGATATGGATTTTGTTTCCATCATAAAAGCACTGCGTGATGTTGATTATGCAGGCATGGTAATGCCCGATCACATTCCTCATCACGATGCTCCGGGTAGTGGACTGCAAGGCCACGCATTTGCCTTCGGTTACATCAAAGGAATTATCGCTGCCGTTGGAAGTGTGTAGCCGTTTGATTGTTGTCCTATAATGTTTATGTGAAGTCAATGTTTCAAACGATTTCAATTGGTTTTTTAAAGTTCTTAAAAAGCATGTTGAATTTATTCAAACATTGATTTGTCATTTCCGTAAGGTCAAGTGCAGCGCACGCGTATATTTGCCGCGCAATTATGGATACAAAGAAACATTACGCGGCGGCTATTCTGGCTTTTACTATTTGGGGATTCTTTTCAATTGCCTTGCGTGCCGTGCGTGATTATTCACCCGGTGAGATTTTGTATTTCCGAATTTTGTTTTCTTTTATTCTCACAGCAGCTATTGTAACGTTGTTTCGGAGGCAAGCATTGATGGAAGATTGGAACAAGCTCGTAGCCATGACCTCCTCACAGCGGTGGCTAATGGTTGCGTTAATTTTAGGAGGTGGTGTATTGCTTACAGTCAATTGGCTCACCTATATCTACATCATCAATACGATTAATATTAAAACAGCTTCGTTCACCTATTTGATTTGCCCGGTGCTCACCGCTGTGTTGGGTTATATTTTGTTACGAGAAAAGATCACCTTGGTGCAATGGATTGCTGTTGGTATGTGCGCGTTGAGTTGTCTGTTGATCGGGATGAACTCGGCTTTAGAGATTGGGTATAGCTTGTTCACTGCCTTAACCTATGCACTTTACTTGATCACGCAACGCAAAGTTCAGGGTATGGATCGTATGGTGCTGCTGGGTGTGCAGGTGTTGTTTTCAATTGCGATACTGAGCATGTTTTATCCGTTGTTGGTAACCGGTACAGTACGTGGATTTCATTTTTACTCCACCTTGATATTCATTGCTGTGGTGTTTACCATCCTCCCGTTGTTTCTAAACCTTTTTGCCTTGAACAGGATTAACTCAGCGACCATAGGCATACTTATGTACATCAACCCACTGTTAAATTTTCTGCTGGCCATTACGGTGTTTAAAGAATCGATCAATCAGATTCAATTGATTGGCTACCTGGTGATCCTGGTAGCGCTTATTTTGTTCAACACACAAAATTTTACAAAAATCAAGAATGCCTATCAGGCTTCCCGCTTGCGCTCATAGCACTTAGATTAATACACCTTTCCTTTTGGTTATTTCATCCTGCTTATTGCGTATTCACCAGATTGCCCTATTACGCCATGCAGCAACATTGTACTTTTCTAAGTAATAGGGACACAGAACCACCGAAGAAGGAGAATGAAAAGTTAAATCGATAGAATATGGCTGCGCAACGTCCGGATATTATTTATGTAAACGAAGAGAAACTCGAGCTTTATTCAAATCCATTAGAAGAGTATTGGAAAAAGAAAAAACGCCCTGTGTTTCAAAAGTCAGATGCCTGCGTGAGAGGATATATTGCCAGCTGGATAATTAAGGAAAAGCAATTGATGATCCACGATATTGACGCCACTGTGGAGCGTACAAGTTTGTTCTTTTTCAAAAAGAATGTGAAGTGTTCTATCAAGCATATTTTCAGACGCGTAAAACAAGATTTTGTTAAGGCCATGTGGTTTTCGGGCAAGCTGCGCATTCCGTATGGAAAAATGACGGAGTATGTACACGAAGGCTATGAATCACATTTTGAAAAAGAACTGATCCTCACAGTCGAGAAGGGAAACATTATTAAAGAAGTGATGCTTGACTATACCCAAAAGCGATTGGTGGTCACATCATTGACGTGATAACCAGTACCAAATTTTTTAAGCCTGCAAAGAATTTTTATGGGATGTTGTACCGTCACTTTTCTTCCGCAGCTCAATCACGGTAATCTCGGGCCAGATACCCACGCGCCCGGAGAATCCAAGAAAACCAAAACCTCTATTGATGTACAAATGTCTGTCGTTTTCGCTCAGCAGTCCAGCCCAATGTTTATAACGCAGTTTCACCGGACTCCATTTGATGCCGAATTTTTCAATGCCGAATTGCATGCCATGGGTGTGGCCTGATAGCGTAAGATGAATATGTGAGGAGTGATGTTTTACTTCTTCAGTCCAGTGGGAGGGATCGTGCGATAACAATATTTTAAAATCATTTTCTTCCACTCCTGATAACGCTTTATTAAGATTACCTCTCTTTCCAAAACCTACACCCCAGTTTTCAACACCCAATAGTTTTATGGACTTTCCATTGCGTGAGATGGTGATGCTCTCATCCAACAGCAGTTGAAATCCTATTGTTCGATGATGTGATTTTAAGGTCTCCAGGTTTTGGGTTTTCTCCATTGGATTTTCCCATGAAATGTAATCTCCATAGTCGTGATTGCCAAGAATGGAATACTTGCCTTCAGGTGCTTCAATTTGATTGAAGTGGTTTATCCAAGGTTCAATCTCTTTTGCTTCATTGTTCACCAGGTCGCCTGTAAAAACAAAAAGATCTGACTTTTGTTTGTTGATCAAATCAATACCTCGCTGAACAGCCGCGGAATCTGTAAAACTTCCGCCATGAACATCTGAAATTTGGGTGATAGTGAATCCATCAAATTCTTGTGGAAGGTCGTTTAAATAAAGTATGTGTTTATGGACTTTGTATCTGTATTTTCCTTTTACAATTCCATAGATGAAAGCGACAAATGGTATAGCCGCCAGTGCTATGCCGACTTCACTGATGATAGGACTGCGTGTGAGTGATGGGACATTTGTATTTGAGGTAATTGAATAAAGAACTCGAAAAATATCTTCCCCGAATAACACGATCACGAAAACAAGTTGACTTACCAATAAAATAATATAGGCATGTAAAACAATTTGAGAGAATAGTGTGAAATGCTTTGTGCGGAAGGCACGGGTAACTGCCGTAATCATCGACAACA
>JBBRKB010000452.1:0-3123 GCA_038218385.1 Cytophagales bacterium
GCGAAGAATCTCTTTGTGAATTTCTTAAAACAATTTTCCTATTTTTAATCATGCTTAATTCTGCATGGGTCTACATCATTACAAATAAAAACAACACTACACTTTATACAGGTGTTACAACCGATCTTTCAACGCGCTTGTGGGAGCACAGAAATAAGCAATCTTCAAATAGCTTTAGCGCGAGGTACAATCTAAACAAGCTTGTATACTACGAAGGATTCAAGACGATAATGGAAGCCGTTGATCGCGAGAAATATATAAAGGGTAAATCAAGACAATGGAAAATTGATATCATTAATTCTAAAAATCGCGAATGGAATGATTTGACAGAGGCTGTATCCATGCTAGTGTAGTGTACAACGTGGAAACCGTCATCAGGAGACCGTCATCCAGAGCGTGGGTTTGCGCAATGGCATGCGCGAGCGAAGGATCCCTTCACTACAACGTGCACGCGTAAAGACGCACGAGTGTGAACGCAACCACATCCTCCCCCATGTGCGCCCGTTCGCTTGCTTTTCATAGCGGAAGGATTGCCACGTCAGCATGTCCCGACCAGTTGGGACGCTTCCCCGCAATGACGGGTAATTTGTAAGGAGAAAACCGTCTTCCAGAGCTGGGTCTTGTGCGATGGAATGCGCGAGAATGGAGCAACAAAAAACACCACATCAATAGAATTTGATTTTATACCAAATTGATTTAGATTAGGTCATACATCATTTAAATCCTACTTCATGTTCCGCTTACTTATATCCTTAAGCTTTCTGTTTTTTTTATTATTAGCTAGCTCACTAACATATGGCCAGAAATTTAAAAATCTCGTTTGGTCAGATGAATTTAATTATAGCGGACTGCCTGACTCCACCAAATGGAATTACGAAGAAGGGATGAAACGCAACCACGAAGCGCAGTATTATACGAGGCAAGATATCGATAACGCCTCGGTGAAAAACGGAAACCTTGTGATTGAAGCGCGAAAAGAAAAAATGGGCAATGCGTCCATCACTTCTGCCAGCTTAATAACGCGTGGCAAAAAATCATTTCTATACGGACGCATTGAAGTGCGCGCTAAACTACCCATGGCCAGAGGTACATGGCCTGCCATCTGGATGTTGGGCGAGGCCAAAATAGGTTGGCCGGCACGTGGCGAAATAGACATCATGGAAAATGTGGGATATGATTCACTGAAAATACATGGCAACATACATACTGAAAAATATAACCATGTATTAAAAACCAATAAAGGAAAAGCCATTGATACCGAAGGGCCATGGAGAGATTTTCATGTATATGCGATTGAATGGACTGAGAACAAAATTGATTTTTTTTATGATGATCTATTGTATTTCACTTTTGAAAAAGAAGCGAATACAACCAACGCAGAGTGGCCGTACGACAAGCCACATTACCTCATCTTAAACCTTGCCATCGGTGGCGACTGGGGCGGACAAAAAGGAATTGACGATTCGAAATTTCCGCATCTGTTTTATATCGATTATGTGCGGGTGTATCAATAGTTGAATGCTTATACATTAATTACTTGCCTACTCAATGAAAGATGTAATCTACAAGTGCCTAACAAAACACATGTGTATCGTCACATGTATCTGCTCCGTAACATTCTTCTCTTCCTGCAAGCCACGATCCCTAAAATCCGAACACATTATCATGGGTATCAATGGCCCCATTGCAGCAGATTCGTTGGGCACAGCGCTCATTCATGAACATGTTTTTCTCGACTGGTCAGGTGCCGACAGCATACAGCCTGAAAATTGGAATAGCGAAGAAGCCTTTCTAAAAATACTTCCCGAGTTGAAAAAATTATCAGCATGGGGCGTAAAGAGTTTTTTTGAATGTACACCCCATTATCTTGGAAGAAATCCCCTTCTCTTAAAACGACTTGCCGACAGCACAGGCTTGAACATTATCACCAACACCGGATACTACGGCGCAGTGCATGACAAATATTTACCTTCACATGCATTCACTGAAACGGCTGATCAACTAGCAGCACGCTGGATAGATGAATTTGAAAACGGCATTGAAGGGACTGGAGTAAAGCCGGGGTTTATAAAAATTAGTGTCGATGGCGACTCAACCTTATCGGCAATAGATGAAAAATTGGTGCGCGCAGCTGCACGCACGCATTTGAAAACAGGACTCACCATAGTGTCGCATACCGGCCCCGATACACCTGCATATAACCAAGTGCAAATACTTCGTGATGAAGGGGTATCACCCGCTGCCTGGGTGTGGACGCACGCCCAACACGGAACTTCTGAAATGCAGATGGAGCTTGCCAAACAAGGTGCCTGGATTTCACTTGATGGACTAGGTTGGACAGAACCGATTGCCGGTGATTCGACACGCATTCTAAAATACCTTTCAGACATACAATCACTAAAAGATGAAGGTCTACTTCAGCATGTGCTCATAGCCAACGATGCCGGATGGTATACTTATGGCAAACCCGATGGCGGCCATTACCAGCCGCACACTTTGCTCTTCACGTTGTTTGTTCCGTTACTTCTTAAAAATGGTTTTACACAAGCAGACATAGATACGCTACTGGTGATTAATCCCAGAGAAGCGTACGCTCTTCGTCAGCGGTCAATCGAATGATTGATTGCGGTAACAAGCATTGCGGTAAATACCCATTCCCAAATAAACACTATCAGTGTGGAGCACAGTAAATCAGTAATCAAGTTGTACAACAGCAAACAACAAGACCAATTTAGCCCAAGCTTTTTGAGGTGAAGAAAAAAATGCACAAATTGGTTTCAGTAACAATTGAACAGAAACCAGGTGATGTTAAGGGTGATGGGTGGTCATGCTAAAAAGGATATATCAACCCAAGGTGTTGATAACCTGCCAAAAATATCAGAGGTACAAATAGCCAATTGTTCTCTCCAAGTTAAAACAGCACCAATGAAACAAATACTTACAATTATAATTGTCCTAATAACAGTTAGCAGTCAAGCTCAAAAAAATGAAAAATTTAATCTTGGATTTGAAAATCAAAAAGAAAAAACAAGTCTTTCAGAAGGATGGTTTAAATGGGGAAATTATGATTTAAGTATAGAGGACTTAACACATTCAGGAAAGAAATCTGGAAAAATAACCTCT
>JBBRKB010000453.1:0-3114 GCA_038218385.1 Cytophagales bacterium
TGGCACATGTGGTATCTGGAGGAAGACGTGCATCAAAGATGCCGGGGGCTGGAGTGCCGATACATTAACGGAAGATCTTGATCTCAGCTATCGAGCACAGTTGAAAGGATGGCATTTTAAATATTTAGAAGCTGTTGCTACACCCGGCGAACTGCCTGTGATCATGCAGGCGATAAAATCACAACAATACCGGTGGAACAAAGGCGCGGCCGAAGTTGCTAAAAAACTTTTTGGAAAAGTATTATCAAGCGACTTACCACTAGCTAATAAAATCCACGCCTTCTTTCACCTCTTCAATAGCTCCGTATTTCTGGCCTCGTTGATAGCGGGCATCTTAAGCATACCGATGTTGCTTATCAAATTTCAATATCCAGGTATCGGGTGGTTGTTCCGGATACTTTTTATCTCCGGGCTTTTTGCTATCTCCTTTTTTTTCTGGACAGCAACAAAACATTTTATTAAAGAAAATCACGAGCGAAGTTTTATCAAATTGTTTTTAGGATTTCTGATTGTGTTTATGGGATTATCCCTACACAATGGCATTGCTGTTATCGAAGGGATTGTTGGGAAACGCACACCTTTCATACGCACACCCAAATTTAACATCTCAGGAAAAACAGGGACTTGGAAAGGTAATGTCTACCTACGGCCAACCATTACACCGCTCACTTTTATTGAAGGATTGCTGTGCCTTTATTTTATTTTTGGAATTGGGCTCGGTATTTATTTGAAAGACATTACGCTTATGTTTTTTCACATCATGTTAGCAGTAGGTTATGGCGTTGTTTTCTATCAATCGATAAGACCAACTGAACGTGGTTAACAAAACGCGATTATATGCTGTCGCGTTTGTCATTTCCATTATCGCCTATGCTTTCATTGGATATTATATTGGAAGGCATGAAACAATAAAACTTCTCGGCTGCTTTAGTTTGCTATTTGCTGTTTACGTGTGGCTCATGGCAAAAGTAGATGAAGTTTCGGTTGATCATTGGGTGTATGCATCGCTTATCTTCCGCTTGCTCTTTCTATTTTCCGTTCCAACCTTATCAGACGATTTCCTTCGATTCATTTGGGATGGTCAATTAATGATCAGCGGATATCATCCGTTTGCCCACGCACCTATTTATTATTTTGAAAACAATCTTTTCCAAAACACATTTCAACGCGATCTCTATGAACACTTACCAAAAACTGAATATTTCACAGTCTATCCACCCTTAGTACAGGGAGTCTTCTGGGTGTCGGCCAAAGTATCTCCAAATAGTATTGCTGGAAGTATTATCACCTTAAGATGCTTCAACATGGCTGCAGAAATAGGAAGTCTATGGATCATCAAAAAACTATTGCTCAAATTTGAGCTTCCTAAAAAGAATATTCTTCTCTATGCACTAAATCCTTTGGTCATCATTGAACTGACAGGTAACCTGCACCACGAGGCGTTGATGATTTTTTTCTTGCTAGGTTGTGTCTATTGTATGGCCTACAATCGCTATACACTCGGAGCCATTTCTCTGGGTATTGCCATAAGTGTTAAATTAATTCCCTTAATATTCCTTCCCTTATTTTTTTTCCGAATGGATTGGAGGCAGGCGATCAAGTTTTATGCCGTGTGTGTTTTAATGTGTGTGATTACCTTTCTGCCGCTACTCAATAGTGAATTCATAAATGGGATTACAACAGGTGTCGGGTATTACTTCCATACCTTTGAATTCAACGCCAGCATCTACTATCTCATCCGTGAACTAGGTTTTATTTTTTATGGCTTCAACATTATTGCAATGTCCGGTTGGAAACTTGGCGTTGCTAGTGGACTTCTCATTGTTATCTATTCTTTTTATTGTTCCCAATCTAAATCCCCCAAAACGTTCGCGCAGTGGCCAGTCATAGTGCCGAAGGTTTTCATGTTCATATTATTTATTTACCTGTTATTTCTCACAACTTTGCATCCCTGGTACATTACTACGTTGGTTGCCTTCACAATTTTCACAAGATATCGCTTTTCAGTGTTGTGGACATTCATGATTTTCTTAACTTATGCGGGGTATTCGGTCAGTGGATTCGAGGAAAATTTATGGATCACGTTCGCTGAGTATCTGGTAGTGGTAGGCTGTATAGTATATGAGTTTAAGGCACCTTTAAGAGAATTAAAATGACACCAAACCTGCTGATTGTTTTTTATCGAAACCCAGTGTTGGGAAAAGTGAAGACGCGGATTGCGGCCACCATGGGTGACGAAGCAGCATTGGCTATTTATCTGCGGCTTGCCGCTTACACACGCACCATTGTTGGAGATCTTGAATGTGACAAGGCTGTATTTTATTCTGAACAAATAGAAACAGAAGATCAGTGGGACATTGCTCGCTATCAAAAACATATGCAAAGGGGTGCAGACTTAGGTAAGCGAATGAGTGGTGCATTTCAATGGGCGTTCAGTAAAGGGTACGAATCGGTTTGCCTTATAGGCAGCGACTGCCTCGACTTAACGACAGACCAACTCGCACACAGTTTTGAAATTCTTTCTTTAAATGATGTGGTGCTTGGCCCGGCAAAAGATGGAGGCTATTACTTAATCGGTATGAATGAACTTCACAAAAAACTCTTCATTAACAAACCCTGGAGCTCTCACCTCCTCCTCGAAGCCACTCTTGAAGAAATGGAAAAATTAAAACTTGATTATCAAATGATGCCTGTGCTCAGTGATATCGACACTGAATCTGATCTACCAAAATCGTTTAAGGTGCCGCAGCAAAAGGAAGATGCTACGCAAAATGATCAAGGTCTCGAATAAGGATTTTTCTCCGATCAAAATAAATAAGGTTTTGATCTTTCATTTCATTCAGGATAGTGGTCACTGTTTGGCGTGAAGTACCCGTCAATGCTGCAATGTCATTGTGCGTGAGTTTTGTTGGTATCATGGTTTCAAAACCAACACGTTTGCCCTTCCATGAAGCACTATCTTTTAGAAATTCTACTATACGTGTCCGCGCATCTTTAAAGACAAGCAACTCCAGCTTACGTTCCATCTTCATCAACCGTAGTCCAACAAGTTTCAGCAAACGAAAGCTCAACTCCTTATCTTCCTTCATCAGATCTTTCAATTCGTCAACATGC
>JBBRKB010000454.1:0-3095 GCA_038218385.1 Cytophagales bacterium
CCAAATATTTTGTAAAATGAAATGGATACAAAGTCGGGATTGACCTGCGATAAATCGAACGTATTAGTAGGGGCAAAGGCGGCCGCATCGAGAAGAACATCCCACCCTTCATCATGCGCTCGCTCTATCCAATTCAAATCATGCTTCACACCCGTTACATTGGATTGTGCCGGATAGGCAAAGAGTTTGTTCTTTGTTCCCGAATGCAATTTCAAATCAACATGTAATTTGTCATCATTGATTCGCATTTCATTTTGATGATCCACATGGCAGTATGAATAATTACCACCCTTGTGTTTGCAATACTCGCGTATGCCATTCACTGAATTGTGATTATCAGACAATAGCAACAGGTGACTTTGATTATGGAATGGATAACACTCACCTACAATGTGTAGCGCTGCTGAAGCATTGGCAGTAAAAATGCAAAGATAGTCGCTTGCATTAAAAAAATCCAACACAGCTTGACGAGCACTTTCAACAAATTGTGTTGCTGCAAACGATGTTGGGTTGAATGAGTGAGGATTTCCTAACACTTGCTTACTCAAAAATTCCAGGTGTCTGTTTACCTGCGATACACCGTATAGATTGCCGCCAGTGAAATCCAGGTAGACCTGATTTTCCGCGTCAAGCCTTTCGTATTCCATTTGGCGGAGCACATCGAAGTGGCTCGGATTCTTGAGATCCGGATATTGATCTAAGTAATTCAGAATTTGATTTGGTGTAGGGCTTACTAAATACTTGTCAGTTATGGATGTCTGCATAATGAGCGTGGCTTTAAAGTCAGAAATACGATACTAACTTTTAGGAAATGGTAAGGCAATCCAGAACTAATAACTGGCAGCTCTAGCTCGATAACTGGTTACATTTTCCCTTATGTATATTTCCCGAAAGGGTTCAAAATAATTTTCAATCAAAGACTGGAAATTATTGCTGTGCGGTCTTCTCCGTACGATCTTCGAACATGTTGTGTGGCGCTACGTTGATGACAGGCGCAAAGAAGCGCACCATGAGAAAAATTCCAACGATGAACGTAAATACAATCGCCCACTGTGCACCTGATGTGCGCTGAATCGGTTGTCTTGATCTTACATCGCACACTTCTCCAGGACAATATTGCGCTTGGTCTCCATACACCAATTTATAAACTTTACACGCCAGACAGATTCCGAATGCAGCTTCAAAAAATAGAAAGATAAGACACAACAGACAGATCACTCCGGTAAACAGACTGTAGGCGTTGACTACGATAAATAAAATAAACATGGTGCCGGATAACAACACACCGATGATCCAGGCAAATCTTTTTTGCTTCGCACCAACATATTCAGGCACCTGATTGCTTACGATCAATCGGCCAATAATCAGTGACGGTGAAAACTTTGGATTGATGAAAACGCGTATGAAAAAGTCTGTAAAGAAAATGGCGATGGAATATTTAACCATCCGGAAGTCGCCGTTGAATAGGATGAGCATCAGTGACGTATAGATCACCAAAAAGAATATGCCTGCAGCAGCCCTTATCTCACGCTCGTTTAGCACGGGGATATCATATCCGGGCACTTGTTCACCAAACTGTATTATGTTTTTCATACTTTATTATGTTGTGTAAATATACTAACGCTTCAAGTGAAACGCCTCACGCAATTTGCATGGCTAAAAGTAAAATGCCCGCAAGCCATTCAAAACATTCTGGGATACATGAACGGATATTCTACAAAGCTGGTAACATTCTCATGATATATGAAAAGACGGTTTTAGAAGAGTATTGCCATTAGCTGAACACATTGCGATAAAATCTCAATCAAAGTTTTATGGCGGAATGCAGGATTTCCATGATAACGTGTCATGATCACTAGAAATTTGGTTTTGCTCCGCCACTCTGATTTTAGGTTATCCATGCAATGGAATATCTTTATGCAGGGAATACGAAAATGTTTGAAAAAAAACGCACGACTTATTTATTGTTTTGCGCTGCCTATGTTGGCGCACTGATATTCGAGAAACCGGTTTATCCAGGTGGTGGCTATATCGAATGCTTCTCTTATTTGGGAACCCTATTCACGCACCTTTTTATTTTTGGAGCGCTGATCTTGATCAACAATTCATTTCTTATTCCTAATCTGCTAGAGAAAAAATTCTTCGGAGCGTATGCTTCGGCATTGATTGGCTTACTCTTTCTGTACACGTTTGCCATGACCCATTACAATACGTTTATTCATGTTTCTGTTTTTGACGATCAGGTAATTGAAACGAGTTCGGGATTTTGGGACAACTTCGTTTACGGTATGTGCTGTACGGTCATAACGTCTATGTTATATGTAACACAGAAGTGGGCCGAGCAGCAGGAACAAGTGAAGAACAGTCAAATCAATCAATTGCAAACGGAATTAAAATACCTACGGTCGCAGATCAATCCACATTTCCTCTTCAACGGTCTCAACTCTGTGTATGGTTCCATTGATATGGGCAACACTATGGCGAGAAATATGTTGGTTCAGTTTTCGGATCTCTTGCGCTACAACTTGTACGAAGCAGATGTCGATATGATTGCCATAGATAAGGAGATCAAGCATCTCCGAAATTATGTGGCACTACAAAAGGCTCGCAGTAATGACAACATGGAGGTAACGCTGAACATCGACTACACCGATGGCCATGTGAAGGTTGCGCCATTAATTTTCATGGCCTTTGTAGAAAATGCGTTCAAATATGTTTCGCGCGATGATCAGGCGATCAACCGGATCATAATCTCTCTTGATCAGAAACCGGAACACGTTGATTTTACCTGTGAGAATACATTCGATGAAAGTGAATCTACCACCGGTGGCATCGGCCTCACCAACGCAACGCGAAGACTTGAGCTGTTATACAAAGATCGATACAAGCTTGATATAAAGAACGAAAATAATATGTATCAGGTGCATCTACGACTTACGCTATGAAGAAACTTAGCTGCATAATCGTTGATGACGAACCCATTGCCCGAAAAATTCTTCAGGAGTTTACGGAACAGGTTCCGTATCTTGCCTTGATAGGAACATTCGAAAGTGCGATGAAGGCTGAGGAGTTTCTCAAAGGCAATCAACCCGATA
>JBBRKB010000455.1:0-3084 GCA_038218385.1 Cytophagales bacterium
CGTAGATACAATGGTACATCGCCATCGCCCGCTTATTTATTCTGTAACACTGATCGTGATTGTCTTTGCCGTCATTGGAATGTTGCGCTTGCATTCAGTCACTTTCATGGTAGATGATTTGCCCGAAGAAAGTATTGTTAAAAAAGACTTAAAATTCTTTGAAGCCAACTTCAGTGGTGTGATGCCGTTGGAGATTGTTGTCAACACAGGCAAACGCAGGGGTGTCATTGATGTTAAAAACTTAAAGAAGATTGATGAGTTCGAACAATTTTTAGCAGCGCAGAAAAACATCTCACGGCCGGTTTCAATAGTAAGTTTTGTAAAAGCAGCCAAGCAGGCTTTCTATAATAACAATCCTGATCGTTACTCATTGCCCGACAACCGTGAGCGTGGTTTTATTCTGCGTTACATGAAAGGACAATCGGACAACTCTGGGTTATTTAAATCATTTGTTGATTCCAGCATGCAGACCATGCGCATCTCTATGCAGGTGGCCGACATTGGTTCGGATAAAATGGACTCGTTGGTGAATCAAGTGATCAAACCTAAGAGTGATTCTATTTTTGCAAATACTGACATGGTGGTAAACATCACAGGTACTACGCCACTCTTTATCAGAGGCAATAAATTTTTGATCAGTAACTTGAAAGGAAGTTTGATGCTTGCTTTCGGATTAATTGCTGTTGCCATGGGACTTTTATTCTCAAGTCTGCGCATGATCATCATCTCGCTTATTCCGAATTTCATTCCCATGATGATCACCGCTGCGTTGATGGGCTACTTTAACATTCCCTTAAAGCCCAGTACGGTGTTGATCTTCAGTATCACCTTCGGAATTTCGGTGGATTACTCCATCCACTTTTTGGCCAAATACAGACAAGAACTGTATTCACGAAAATTCTTTGTTCCGGTGTCCGTCAGCGCCAGTATTTTCGAAGTAGGTAAGAGCATGATCTATACCTCTATCGTGTTGTTTGCGGGGTTCATCATCTTTGCTTTCTCTTCGTTTGGAGGCACCATTGCGCTGGGGGTTTTAACATCTACCACCTTATTGATGTCCATGGTTACGAATATCATTTTGCTTCCCTCACTCATCATGACGTTTGACAATGGAAAATACAAGCGTGAAGATCATCCGTTGATAGAGCAATTCGATCCTGATTTTTATGGTGAAAGCGAAGACGAAGAGATCGACCTGGATAAAATCCAAATCAAGAACCAACATCCGTCAGCTGAATAGTTTTTGAGGAAGGTTTGTTGAATTACGCTTTTGATTTTGGTGAATTCTTCATCTTCATGATTCGTTCACAAATCACAACTCCATGTCATTGAATTAAGCTCCTCCTTCATCCTCTCTTTTGGAGAGGCCTGCCTGCCGATCATAAGGTAAGACTGAGTGAGGCCATAAAAAGAAGCTTAAGTCAACGACATAGAATCACAAATAAGGAATATCTTTGCGGTCTTAAAAACTGTAAAATGCTGTAAAATCAGCTTGAAACAGAATGTTTAAGAAGAAAATCAAAATACCAATTGTACATCTCATACACGCATGGCAGGGCAGTTTAAAGAACACAAAGACTTGAATTTTGCGAAACTCGCAGATGAAGTTCTGGAGTTCTGGAAGAAAGATAAAATTTTTGAAAAATCAGTAAGCAACCGCGAAGGTGCTACATCATTTACTTTTTATGAAGGGCCTCCTTCAGCGAATGGTACACCCGGCATTCACCATGTGATGGGTCGCACAGTGAAAGACATTTTCTGTCGGTTCAAAACATTGCAGGGCTATCAGGTAAAGCGAAAAGGTGGATGGGACACGCACGGCTTGCCTGTTGAGTTGCAAGTTGAAAAGCAACTGGGCATTACAAAGGAAGACATTGGCAAGAAGATCACGATAGAAGAGTACAATCAGAAGTGCCGCGAAACCGTGATGATGTACAAAGATCAGTGGGATGATCTCACACGCAAAATGGGCTACTGGGTAGACCTTGATAATCCGTATGTTACTTACAAAAAAGAATACATAGAATCTTTATGGTGGTTGTTGAAGCAACTGTATGACAAAAAACTTTTATACAAAGGCTACAGCATTCAACCTTACTCACCTGCCGCGGGCACAGGGTTAAGTTCACATGAATTAAATTTACCGGGATGCTATAAAGATGTGAAAGACACATCCATCGTGGCGCAGTTTAAGGTTATAAAAAATACGCAATCCGATTTTCTATTTACGAAAGCGAAAGGTGATGTTTTCATTTTAGCATGGACGACCACGCCCTGGACACTTCCCTCTAATACCGCGCTGGCTATTGGTGAGAGGATAACGTATGTGCAGATCAATACATTTAACCCCTATACCTTTAAGGCGGCTAGTGTTGTGATGGCAAAAGACCTGGTCGGAAAATATTTTTCAGACAAGAATAAAGAATCAAAACTTGTTGACTATACAGTAGGTGATAAAGTTATTCCGTTTGAAATCGTTCACGAGTTTGCAGGAAAAGAATTGGTGGGAATTCGCTACGAACAATTGATGCCATACATTCAACCGTTCTACGATGTTGGCCAGGCGTTTCAGGTGATAGCAGGTGACTTCGTTACAACCGAAGATGGAACAGGTGTTGTACATATCTCGCCTACATTTGGTGCAGACGATTTTCGCGCAGCAAAGCAAAACGGCATTCCAGCGTTGACCATTAAAGATGACACGGACACTGAATTGCCAACGGTTGATAAGCAAGGAAAATTTATTTCACAGATAGGCGAGAAATTAGTTGAAGGTATAAAAGCATTTTCGATAAAGACCCACAAGCCTCTTGGCAAAGATGACTTCTTTGTAAAAAATTATACCGATGAAGATGAGACCAACGCTGACTATAAATCAACCGATGTTATTATCTCCATTATTCTAAAAGAAGAAAACAAAGCGTTTAAGGTTGAGAAGTACGAGCACACGTATCCCCATTGCTGGAGAACGGACAAGCCAGTTTTATACTATCCACTTGATTCATGGTTTATAAAAACCACTGCGCTAAAAGACCGCATGGTGGAGTTGAACAAAACCATTAACTGGAAACCGGAGTCAACCGG
>JBBRKB010000456.1:0-3075 GCA_038218385.1 Cytophagales bacterium
ATAGATTCAGCAGAATAAGAGATATCAAAGATAAATTGAAGGCCCCTTGTGGGCTTTTTTTGTTTCTGACTATTTTGCATATTGAAGTGAATAAACACTACGGAATCGAATTCATAAACTCAATATGCCATGATGACTATCACTATAGATATTATTAACGAAAAAGCCTTAAAGCTTTTGCAGGATCTGGATCTTCTTCAACTCATCCGACTGCATAAAGAAAAAACCAAACCCACTCCTACAGATTGGGCAAAACACTATAAAGGGACAATGTCGCAACAACCTATACGTGATGTGAATAGCCAGCTTGATGAACTACGCAACGGATGGGAGTGAAATACCTGTGGGACACAAATACCGTAATCTATTATTTACAACAACATTTTTCTGCTACAGCCGAAAAATTTATTGACAATTTATTGACCGAGGAGCAACCAGCCATTTCAGCTATTCAGAAATTGAACTATTATGCTGGAGGACTCCCAATGAAAAAGACATCTTAGCTATTAAAGATTTTGTTAATAATGCTTTAGTTATTGAATTGGAGCCTCCCATAAAATATAAAACAGCCGAAATACGCAAGCAACATAAAATAAAACTCCCTGATGCTATCATCGCAGCAACTACAATCATTCATAGCCTAACACTCATCACTCGGAACATTAAAGTTTTGAAAGCAATTCGGAAATGGGTACTGTAAACCCGTGGAATATGTAAATCGAAACGAGTTAGAATGCCCGCTCCTTATGAGATGCCAACTCTTTTGATTGCATCCGTGCATGAACGGTGCATAGTAAGTCATAGATTGTGCACAGATAAAACATAATGAAAGCACTCAATAGTACTAAACTGTCAAATCATTGCATCCTATTGAAACATGTGCTTCACAAACAAGCGCTTCGCCACAGGCATTAGTGTTTCCGCAAAAGGAAATTGAGCTTTTGATAAAATCAGATACGTGGCGGGGTTTGGTAAATCTTTAAATTTAGAAACCAAATCAAGCTTCAGACGCTCATATGTATAGAGTGGCTTCTTCTCAATACATTCCAAAAACTCTGTGTTCAGGCTTCTGAATTGTTCCTGGCTGCCATCAAAGATACTCACCTGATAGCGGTACACATTGGTCTCCTTTTCAGGTGGTTGGGTTACAAAAAGGTATCCTTCTTTAGCATAAATTGGGGTTACTCCGACCGGTGATATTTCACATTTGGATTCTACATATTCATAAATGAAAGACCCATCTTCCAGTGAAGATTTGATTTTGGGAATAGCAAACTCAATGATGCTTTCAATCTCGGCCATCGTGGCATCGTCTGCTATCAATTTTCGGTATCCTATTTCCAGCTTCGCAAACTGTTCTGCAGAAAGTTCTTTAGGGAAAGCTTCACCTAAAATGTCTTTGTTCTCTTTGATGGAGACGATGTTGCGGTAATGTGATACAAGGTCTGCCAGAAAGGGATAGAGTGCGTTTCTATTAAACGACTCATTCGCTGTCTTTAAGTAGGCAAGCAGAATATACTTCTTGTATTCGAGGTCAATAAGCCCCTGCGTTAACCAGTCTTTTGATAATTGTTCCATGGCAAAAAATGATGTTTAAACCTACCATTAATACACACAAAATTACTTTGTAAGCCTTGTGGTGTAAATGAACTCCTTGATTTGCGCCCCAATTAATTTAAAATATAGGGATTGAACTACATTTTACCAAGCAGTCACACATTTTTGCTCTTCCACAGTAAGGCTGACATCTTGCCACTTGACCTTCGCGTTACTGACACGTATCTATTCATTTCCCCTATAACCTGACATTATGTAGATAAAAATAGCGTTCTTCGCATCCCAAACCGTGGTGGCACAAAAGGTGCTATGCCCATGGACGGAAACTTATTTTCTTTTTAAACCTTAAAATTCCATTTCGTATATGGCAAAAATTAATTTCAAACCAAATGAGGACAGGGTTCTTATCGAACCAGCAGAAGCTGAAACAAAAACAGCCTCTGGCATTTTTATCCCGGATACAGCTAAAGAAAAACCCCAAAAAGGAAAAGTTATTGCTGTGGGCGAAGGTCTTAAAGACAAACCTGTAACCGTAAAGGTTGGGGACAGCATTCTCTATGGTAAATATGCCGGCACGGAGATTTCAATAGATGGCAAAGAATATCTTATCATGAGAAACTCCGATATCTTCGGAATTATCTAATTATTAACCAATCACAAAACACACGAAACAATGGCTAAAGAAATAACCTTTGATACGTCAGCACGCGACAGGATTAAAAAAGGTGTTGATAAATTGGCAGATGCAGTAAAAGTAACGTTGGGTCCTAAAGGCCGTAACGTTATCCTGGATAAAAAATTTGGTGCTCCTACCGTTACCAAAGATGGTGTGTCGGTTGCCAAAGAAATAGAATTGAAAGATCCTATTGAAAACATGGGTGCACAATTGGTGAAAGAAGTTGCTTCTAAAACAGCTGATGCAGCTGGTGACGGAACAACTACTGCAACTGTATTAGCACAATCTATTTTCGGCCATGGTATTAAAAACGTAGCCGCAGGTGCCAACCCAATGGACCTTAAGAGAGGAATCGACAAAGCCGTAATAGCAGTCGTTGATAGCCTGAGGAAACAAACCAAGAAAATAAAAGACACTAGCGAAAAAGCAAAGATTGCAACTATATCTGCGAACAACGACAAAGAGATTGGTAAGATGATCGCTAACGCTATGGAGAAAGTTGGTAAAGACGGTGTGATCACTGTTGAAGAAGCAAAAGGAACAGAAACTGAAGTGAAGACTGTAGAAGGTATGCAGTTCGATCGCGGTTACTTGTCTCCCTACTTTGTGACCAA
Organism: Cytophagales bacterium; assembly: GCA_038218385.1. Lineage (GTDB taxonomy): Bacteria > Bacteroidota > Bacteroidia > Cytophagales > Cyclobacteriaceae > JBBRKB01. The sequence goes on from JBBRKB010000456.1 coordinate 2,848, forward strand.
CACAGAGAAAATGGAAGCTGAACTGGAAAGCCCATACGTTCTTATCTATGATAAGAAAATTTCAAGCATGAAAGAATTGCTTCCAATCCTTGAGCAATCTGCTCAGACTGGCAAGCCACTCTTAATTATTTCTGAAGAAGTTGAAGGCGAAGCACTAGCGACATTGGTTGTTAACAAAATTCGTGGTTCACTGAAAGTGGCTGCTGTTAAAGCGCCTGGTTTTGGTGA
>JBBRKB010000457.1:0-3025 GCA_038218385.1 Cytophagales bacterium
TACTTAGGCTGGCAAGAAGCTGCTGACCTAATCGTGAAAGGACTTGAAGCAGCTATTGCATCGAAGAGAGTTACCTATGATTTCCATCGCTTAATGGAAGGAGCAACACTTTTGAAATGCTCTGAATTTGGTAATGAAATAGTCAAAAGAATGTAATTGATTTTTTATTTAGTAATAACAAAAACAGCTTCTCGTACAGAAGCTGTTTTTGTTTTAGTTGATTTTGTATATTAACAATCCAATCAATAGGTTTTTAAAATGAAAACATTTCTGCCACTTTGTACACTCCTGTTCACCATTAGTCTATTCAATTGCAGTGTTGACAAAAAGAATAACGAGGAAAAGCGGCCCAACATTATTTTTATTATGTCAGATGACCATGCCGCCCATGCCATCTCTGCTTACGGTGGAATTTTTGATTCGTTGGCACCTACTCCCAACATTGACCGACTGGCCAAAGAGGGTGTGAAATTTAATAATGTTTTTTGCACCAATGCCATTTGTGGCCCAAGTCGGGCTAGCATTCTTACGGGCAAATACAGTCACATCAATGGCTATTATAAAAATGAAAGTGGAGGAGTCTTCAATGCTGATCAATGGACATTTCCACAGGCGTTTCAAGCCAATGGTTATCATACAGCACTTTTTGGAAAATGGCATTTAGGCACCGAGCCCGTTGGCTTTGATGAATTCCGTTTTCATGTGGGCGCTGGTCAACAAGGATTTTATTGGGATCCTGATTACAATGAGAATGGAACCGTGGTAAAAGAAAAGGGATATGCCACTAACCTTACCACAGATTTTGCCCTTCATTGGCTCGATTCAATAAAAAAAGATTCGAAACCTTTTATGATGTGCCTTCAATACAAAGCCCCACACCGTCCATGGGATCCAGATGAAAAGTATAAAGAGCTGTGGAAAGATATTGAAATGCCATACCCGGCTACCTTCAATGATGATTATAAAGGGCGAGAGACTACCGCTGGCGATACAGACATGACGATGGATTTTTTGAACCGTAGGGACATGAAGCTAACACCACCAGAGGGATTGACTAAAGAAGAACTGGCAGCATGGAATAGTTATGGCAATGCACGCGGTGAGGCTGTTATTCCTGAAGGAATGACAGCCGAACAAGCCAGGCTGTGGCGCTATCAACGCTACATTAAAGATTATCTGGCATGCGTCCGTTCTGTAGATGATAATGTTGGACGCGTTTTGGATTTTCTTCGCGACAATGGATTGGAAGATAATACGATCGTCATCTACACCGCTGACCAGGGATTTTATCTGGGTTACCATGGCTTCTTTGACAAGCGGTTTATGTATGAAGAATCGCTTCGGATGCCTTTCTTAATGCGATACCCGCATGGCTTGAAGGCGGGATTAATAATGACATTGTTACCAATATTGATTTTGCTCCTACCTTATTGCATTATGCTGGTATAGAAATTCCGAAGGAAGTGCAGGGCAAAAGTTTCAAAGATATTCTGGAGGGAAGAAAGACAGCAGAATGGCGACAGTCAATGTATTACCATTACTATGAATATCCGTATTGGCATCATGTGAAACCACACTATGGAATCAGGACCAAACACTATAAGCTCGCCCATTTCTATTATGATACGGAGGTGTGGGAGTTCTATGATTTGGAAAAAGATCCACACGAACTAACCAATCAAATAAACAATCGGGATTTTGTCAATGAAATATCAACCCTAAAAGATGAACTTAAAAACCTCATGATCCTGTACCAAAATGATAAATCGATTGAGGAATTAAGCGCGATAACGGAAAAGATTTTGGGAAAATAGCGAATTAAAGTTCTTCGCTAAAATCAAGAAACATATCCTTCAATTGTTTGTCTGTGACACGTGATGCATTTGTGTTTCGTGAATACGCATCGAGTTCTAACAGCACAAGTTTCTGGTCATTCATCACAGCCCGAAGTTTGTCAATGTCTTTTTCAAATTCACGACCACGGCGGGCAGTCTTTAAGGTATATTTTCGGGCAAACTCATCGCCTGCCGATTGTATTTTGTTTCGTATATCAATACCGATTTTGATTTTGTCCATAATGTCATCCTTCGACTTGCCAATTACTTGCGTAGCCTCTAAGGTACCCATGGTCATAATGGCCGTACCGCCAACACCGGATACAATTTTTGCATTCTTCGGTTCGTCAAGGGCAACGGGTGCAATACCTGTAGTGGCTCCTAATGATGCATTCAGAATAGAGCGGTTCTTCTTTCCCTTTTTAGCTTTCTTATAATCCTGGTTAAGTTTTTTTTGATTGTCGTCTAATTGCTTTATCAACATGTAGGAATTGATAAGGTTGCCACGGTACTTTTGAAATTGGTGTGCATCTTTCTCAATCAGGTTCTCCGCGTCAGCCACTATAATTTTTATTTTCCTTTGGCCCCGGTTGTTGGATCTGTCCAATACAAAAAAGGTCACTTGTACTTCCAGAGACTGCCCCACTTCGTCAACAAAAGCATAACCAGGTGTCCAGGTAAATTCATGTTGTAGCAAGGTGTTTTCTTTTAATGTTTTTTGAGGGACACGCGAATCATTTGATATAATGCCAACACTCATCACATTATCATCACCATTAGGATCTGAGGCATAAATTTTCAAGTTCAATGTTTCGTCTTCTTTGATTTTAATTATGCTATCGCCGGGCACGATGAATATTTCGGGTGGTAAGTCTTGTTGGGTCTGTTGAATACGCAGCTTTCCAGTGGTCTCTAGTTTGTCAGGTTGATCTTGAACGATAAATTCAACAGTAAGCGGATTTGCCCGCAAGGAATAGAATTGACTTCTGGAGGGTGTCCAGGTGAACTGTCCGAGGGAGGATAATATAGCACCTTCTGGCGTTTGCGCAGGAATGGCTTTAATAACAATGGGGTCTCCGTCAGGATCGAAAACATATTCAGACGGAAGCTGATAGTTGTTAAGGGCAGATTGTTTTACATAGAAGATAGGGAGTTCTTCAACCACAGGTGGTCTATTCACATGATTCACA
>JBBRKB010000458.1:0-3024 GCA_038218385.1 Cytophagales bacterium
AAAACAAATTCTTCACCGATTGCAGGTAAAAGAGCAATCACGACAAGACCCAAAATTAATTCACCAATAGAATCAAACTTTGTGATGAAGGTTGTTAAGGTTGCCGCATAATCTTCGCGCTCACGCGCCCACGTTTCAAAACCATTCAAGAACTCAGGAAAATGGAAGTCAGCATTCCATTCAATAAAAATGGAATTCAATCCCATAAACACAATGACAATTATCGGTGTGATGATAAAGGCAATGGCATACCAACTTCGAGATTTGAAAACATTTTCAACCGAACGGTGCAATACCTTAAGCAAAATCATTGGAGCAACGATAAGCCCTATAAGAGTCGCTGCACCTTGCATGATATAAAAAGGAATTTTTACTTCCGGATGGTTAAGCGGATCTTGAATGGCATCTGTAAGTTCCAACATACCACCAGGAAAAAAGGGGAGTGAAAGAAAAAAACCTATTATAGGACCTAACACTACAAACCCCACCCCAATCGTAAGCATGATCAGTATGACTACTGTCAACGGGTGAAGCGTGGGCTGATCATGATTTTCAATTTCCAACATGTGACGGAAAGGATTAACTTTGCGGGCAAATATGGTAAAAATCGGCAATATAGAACTTGGGGATTTCCCGCTGTTACTTGCACCTATGGAGGATGTGAGTGATCCGCCGTTTCGTGCTGTGTGCAAAGACAATGGTGCTGATTTAATGTATACCGAATTCATTTCTTCTGAAGGCCTGATTCGAGATGCGGCAAAAAGCAAACAGAAGCTAGATATTTTTGAATATGAGCGCCCGATCGGCATTCAACTTTTTGGTAGCGACATTGAACACATGCGGCAGTCGTCCGAAATTGCTACAGCAGCAAATCCAGATTTGATCGATATTAATTATGGCTGTCCTGTAAAAAATGTTGCCTGCCGCGGAGCCGGCGCAGCCTTACTGCAAGACATTCCTAAAATGGTTTCCATGACGGAAGCCGTGATAAAAGCAACGCACCTTCCGGTAACTGTAAAAACACGATTGGGCTGGGATGACAACACCAAGAATGTGATGGATGTTGCCGAACGTCTGCAAGATATTGGCGTGAAAGCCCTTACCATTCACGGCAGAACGCGCGTGCAAATGTACAAGGGTGCAGCCGACTGGACATTGATTGGAAGAATCAAAGAAAACGCGCGTATCAACATTCCTATTTTTGGTAATGGCGATATTGATTCACCACAAAAAGCATTAGAATATAAAAACCGATACGGTGTAGATGGCGTGATGATTGGCCGCGCCTCCATTGGTTATCCCTGGATATTTAATGAGATCAAACATTTCGTTCAACATGGCACCATGCCAGCCGAACCCGATATTGAAGAACGTGTACGTGCAGTAAAAAAACATCTTGAATTTTCCATTCGCTGGAAAGGTGAACGCACCGGTGTGCTGGAAATGCGCAGACATTATTCAAACTACTTCAAAGGTTTGCCCGACTTTAAATCACACCGCATGAAGTTGGTTGAGCTGATGGAACCTGAAGCCATTCTTCAAGCGCTTGATGAAGTGACGGGTATGTATTCATCTTCTTTGGTTTAGCACTAAGCACTTTTCTGTGCCGGCAATATTATAGGCAGTTGGCTATCGGAATCAATTCTTGTAAATTGGAACAAAGCGAAAGAATGCAATGATAATAGAAAGAAAAAACAATGAAATCCTTGTTAGGTTTTCAGTAGGAACAAATACCTCTAAAATACAGTCGATTTTGGATTATTTGAGGTATGAAGAATTGACTTCTAAATCAGAAGCAACTGAAGAGGATGTTAAGAGTCTTGTAAGCCTGGCAAAAAAAGGACGTTGGAAAAGAATAGAAAAGGGATTGGGTATTGATGACTAAAATTGTAATTGATACCAATATTATTTTTAGCGCCTTTTTGAATATAAACAGCCGAATCGGTCAAATGCTACTTAGCATAGGACACTATGATTTTTATGCCCCTGATTATATCCGCATTGAAGTCATAAAACATAAGCAAAAGATTAAAAAGATTGCCCATATCTCCGAGAACGAATTCTTGGAATTATATGAACTGATAATGAAAAATATTACGGTTCTACACCACACCTTAATTCCTGGCGAAACCTATAAAAAAGCTAAACTTTTATGCGAGAATATAGACATTGACGATACGGCATTTGTAGCAGTGACAGAATTTTTAAAAGGAAATTTGTGGACGGGAGATATGAAATTATTGAAAGGTCTCTCAGGAAAGGGATACAAACAACTCATTCTGACGGACGAGTTGTTTCAAGATTTGCTGAAAAAGGAAAGAGGTAAAAAATGAAACATGGGTTGACACTCGAGGTAGCAAACTATTTTATTTGAACTTCTTTAGCCAATTTGAATCCATTCAACGTTAAGATTTCAATGATGTGTGAGTCCTTCCCAATTTTTGTCGACACTTGTTGCTATCAATCACTATCGTTTCCAGGATCTATCTGTTTATGAATGAAAAACCAAGCTACACAGCCGTAGGATTATTAATTTTACTTTCCCTTATCTGGGGCACATCTTTTATCCTTATTAAAAAAGCATTGATTGTTTTCTCACCTCAAGAAGTTGGGGCGATCCGTGTTTCGGCTGCTGCTTTGTTTTTATTACCCATGGCGTTGGTGCGATTAAAGGAGTTGCATACTGAACACTACTGGAAACTTTTTGTGTCCGGATTGTTGGGTATTTTCTTTCCTGCGTTTTTATTTGCGTGGGCGCAAACGCAATTGAGTAGTTCGGTCACAGGTATTTTCAATAGCCTTACACCTTTAATAACCATGGCGATTGGAACACTATTTTTCAATCAAGTATTCCGCAGAGAATCTATTCTGGGAATCATCATTGGGTTGGTCGGCACTGTTATACTTGTCTTGGCAAATTCAGGTGGATCGATAAGTGGCATTAATGTATATGCGTTGTTAGTGCTACTTGCTTGCCTTTTATATTCTATCAATTTGAATTTCATAAAATATAAAATACCTGAT
>JBBRKB010000459.1:0-3009 GCA_038218385.1 Cytophagales bacterium
TTTGGATATTCGTGCCACATCATACCTTGTGAAAATGCGTTGCTGCCATCGCCTCCTCTGGTAGGGGTCACTTCGGGATCACCAATTAGCTCCTCATCAACAATTAAAAAGAAGTTCTGAACGGAGGTGTAAAGCCTGAGTTTATCGAGTTTCAACCGATCAGTGACAGTGCGAGGGAAAGTATATCCCAACAACATGTTCCGTCCACGAATAAACGAACCATCCTTAATCCATCGCGAATCAACATTGGTAACGTAGCCGGCACGGGTGTCGCGTATTTGCGCAACCATGGTGTTTTGATTATCTGGCGTCCATGCATTTAAAACGGTTTTATAACTATTGGCAAGCGCCTGTCTATCTTCACTTGGATGCAGGTTCATATCCATTATATCATTACCATAGGAGTATTGAAGTTCAAGCGTTAAGTCTATGTTTTTATAACTAACATAGTTGGTAAATGCTCCCCAGCCTTTAGGGCTTCCATTACCTATGATCGACCTATCAGCATCGTTAATGATGTGATCACCATTTACATCAAGGTATTTAATATCACCTGGTAAAATGGTCAACCCATTGCGGTAGCTGACGAATTTAGCCGCTTCATCAGCTTCATCTGTACCCCAAACACCAAGCCGTGTGAGACCCCAGAAAGAACCTACCGGTTCGCCTATTCGGATAATGTTAGTAGGGTTTGTGAAATTAGCACCTCCTACTCCGAAAATATCGGATGGCGTAGCGAGTGACAGCACTTTATTTCTATTCATAGAAATATTAAATGTGGTAGTCCAGGTGACATCGCTTGTTTGGATATTCGTGCTGTTGACAGATAGTTCAATACCCTTGTTTTCCATTGAACCTACGTTCTTTCTAATGGTTGCATAGCCGCTTGATTGCGGAACGGGTGCATCGAGCAACATGTCAGTGGTCTTCCTATAATAGTAGTCAGCTTCCAATGTGATTCTATTATTCATCAGACCCATTTCTACACCAATGTCATACTGCGCTGTCTTTTCCCATCTAAGATCCGGGTTAGCCAATCGATTAACTCCTGTGCCACCCACGCCTGCACCGTTCCAAACAGTGCGGGAATTTGAGCCTAAAAGACTTAACGATGAGTATGGAGGTATTTCAGAGTTACCAGTGAGACCGTAGCTTGTTCTCAACTTCAGATTAGAAATAGTTGGATTACCTTTCAAGAAAGGTTCTTCAGAAACTCTCCAGGCCAAAGCAGCTGATGGGAAGAATGAATATTTACTGTTATTACCAAACTTAGAGGCACCATCTGCCCTACCTGTTACAGTAAGCAAGTATTTACCCATTAAGCTATAGTTAATCCTTCCGAAATAGGAGTTTAGTTCGTTATATCCAGCGTTTGAAGCAACTTCTTTATTGTCACTACCAGAACCTAAGTTATTAAATCCAAAAAAGTCCGTTGGAAAATTCCTAACATCGGCATTAATAAAGAAATTGTGTGACTCCTGCCATGAAATACCAAGCAGCCCTGTAAAAGCATGAATGTCGCTGAATGTTTTGTTGTAGGTTAAATAATTTTCCAGTGACCAGAATGTTTGCTTCTGATTGCTCGTGGATGCTCTTGCAATACCCGATGAACTCAGGGTGCTTGCACTGAACTCGTTATTTTCCTGGGTCATCACATTGGTTCCTAGAACCGTCTTCATTTCAAGACCTTTTGCGAAGGTAATATTGGTGAACATGCTGGCAAGCGTTGTCTGCGTATTGAGAATATAATCACGCCCAAAGAGTCTGCTCATGGAACTAAAGGTTCCTTCCGCATATGGGTAATCCCTGTTGTTTGCAAAAGTTCCGTCCTCATACTTAACAGGTAGGAAGGGGAAGTCTTCAACAATCTGTCTGGCAACTGCATCGTTCACATCAACCAGATTTTCATTTTGATTATTATAACTGATTGTTCCGCCGATTTTCAACCATTTTTTTATTTGATCATCGATGGTAAATCTTCCAGAATAACGCTTTAGATAAGATGTTTTTAAAAGCCCCTGATCATCTCTATAGCCCAGCGAAATAGAATATGTTGTCCCATCTTTGCCACCCGTAAAACCCAACTGATGGCTCTGCGAAACTTTGTGTTGCGTTGTTTCTTCCAGCCAGTTGGTATCAAATTTCGGATTTCCGCTAGCGTCAAATACTCTTGGATCAGTTCTTCGCAAAGCAGGATTTAAGTAAGCCCATTTGCCCGCTTGCCATCCCACCGGATCGAATTTTTCCATATTAGCCCACGCCAGATCTTCAACGGCAAGATATTCTTCTGCGTTGAGCACCTCGCGCTTATTGGGACCCACTGTAGGTACGCTGAAATTTGCATCATAGGTAACTTTTCCCTCACCGGACTTACCTCTTCTTGTTGTAATGAGGATTACGCCATTAGCTCCACGAGCTCCGTATATGGCCGTTGAAGAAGCATCTTTTAGAACCTCTACGGACACCACATCATTTGGATTTAGATAGTCAATTGCTTGGCTAAACTGATCTTGATTTCCCTGAGGCAATTGAACACCATCCACCACATACAGTGGATTATTGGAGGTGTTGATAGAGCTAAAGCCGCGTATCCGGATGTTGGTTTTTCCGCCTGGTCTGCCTGAGTTTGTATTAACCTGTACGCCGGCTATTTTCCCTGAAAGAGATTGATTAAGGGATGTTGCAGGTCGTTCATTAAGCTTGTCTTCATTGACCGACCCAACGGCACCCGTAAGATCGGATCGCTTTTGTGTACCATAACCTATCACAACAATTTCCTCCAATGTTTGTGTGTCAGAAGCCAAAACAACATTCAAATTGGTTTGTGTGCCTACGTTCACATCTTGTGTAGTAAACCCAATGAACGAAAACACAAGGATGGAATTCTCATTTAATACATTCAACGTAAAGCCTCCATCAAAATCGGTTGTTGTTCCGTTGGTGGTTCCTTTCTCCAACACATTCACACCGGGCAAACCAGCACCGGAATCATCTGTAACTTTACCACTA
>JBBRKB010000460.1:0-2995 GCA_038218385.1 Cytophagales bacterium
TTGCAAGGTGCACCTGAGAAGGTTATCTTAATTTATGAAACAATTCCAGAAGATCAAATTGAATACATTGAGCAAACCGAAGACTCGATCCGACTAAGCGAAGAGTATTTGAAAGAAGGGGTAGTTGGAAAAACCAGTGAAACTGATTGTCGGCATATTGCGTTAGCCACACTAAATAATGCTGATATTTTGGTAAGTTGGAATTTCAAGCATATTGTTAACATCACAAGAATACGAGGATATAATTCTGTAAATATCAAATTAGGTCACAGGATTTTAGAGATATGAACACCAAGAGAAATTTTAGAATTATGAAAAAAGATTCAACCACTAAGAAGTCATTTGATGCTGTGGCTTTCATGAGAAAACGAAGAGATGAAATCTCAAAAGAGATTGAGGGATTGACTCCGCAGCAAGAGATTCAATACTTCCGGAAAAAAGCTGAAGAATTGAGAAATAGGAAAAGGTAAAATTGCCAACCTTACCTTATACTCGGAGATTTGGTTTCTGATGATAAAATAGACACGAATTCATTCCGAGTTGTTATCTATCACCCAGACATGGATCTGATTAAAAAAATAGTGAAGCGATTCAATTGACTACTCCCACCACGGCAACGGAAGCTCCAACTCCCTCACAGAGTTAACAATCAAATCGGGCTTGAAAGCATAATGTATCAATTCATCCTTCTTAGAAATTCCTGATAAAACCAAAATGGTTTTGTATCCCATCTGAACACCTCCCTGAATATCGGTATCCATTGTATCGCCTATGACAGTTGTAAAGGCTGTCTCTAATCCAAGTGCCTTGCGTGCCGAGCGCATCATCACAGGGCTTGGTTTTCCAATAACGAAAGCTTTCTTGCCAGTCGCTTCTTCAATCATAGCCGTAGTGGCTGCGATGCCGAGGTTGTTCCATCCTTTTTTCTTCGGTGATGGATCACGGTTTGTCGTAATAAATTTAGCACCAGCCAAAATCATATCCACCGCGCGTTGCACCATCTCAAGGGTAAAGTTTCTGCCTTCACCCAACACCACAAAGTCAGGATCATTTTCTACCAATCGTGCACCACTTTCATAAAGGCTCGTGATGAGCCCACCTTCGCCAAGCACATACGCAGTTCCGTTAGGTATCTGGCTCGCCAAAAAATTTGAGGTGGCCATAGCACTTGTGTAAATATGTTCTTCGGTAACATGAATGCCCAACTTCGTTAACTTACGCACCGCTTCAAGAGGCGTGCGCTGGCTGTTGTTGGTCATGAACATGAACGGAATTTTATCGCGCACCAAGGCGTTGATAAATTCATCCGCACCGGGGATCATGATGTCACCACCGTATATCACACCATCCATATCAATTAAAAGTCCGTGCTTCATTTTTTAGTATTCGTTAAATCAATGCAATATACTGAGTATGGAAAGTTTAGCACACAAAAAATAAAACTTGTATAAAAAAATAATATCAGCGACCGTTTGCTGAAACAATTCTTGCAGACAACATCCGAAAACGCAGAAACATTGCAGTTGCAGTAATCGTCAGGCCAATCAACAATCCTATCCATATTCCAACGGCGCCATATCCAGAGCGGAACGCCAGCCAATATCCGATGGGCAGACCAATGACCCAATAGGCAATCAAAATAAAAATCGTAGGCACAAGCACATCTTGCAGTCCGCGTAAAGAAGCAGCCGAAACAACTTGTGTTCCATCTGCGAGTTGGAAGAATCCCGCCACAATCAACAAGGTGGATGCAATGGCAATTACGTTTTCATTTTCAACATACAGTGAAGGAAAAAAATATCGCCCCGTTATAAACACTACCGACCAACACGCCATGATGACCAGTGCCATGCCTAACAATGTTCTTGCCGCAAGCCGCATGTTGACAACATCCTTGCGTCCTAAAAAATATCCGATGCGAACAGTAGCTGCAGCAGCAAGTCCAGCCGTGGTCATATAACTAATGGTAGCAAGATTGATAGCGATCTGATGAGCAGCGAGTGTTTCTTTTCCCAACCATCCCATCATGATCAATGAAAAATCAAACGCAGCAACTTCTAAAATAAATTGTACGCCACTGGGGATTCCCAGACTGAGTAACATATAGAAGAGTCGCTTTGAATAATGTTCAAATGAAAACCCTGACCGGTATGCACGAAACGTTGGTGCATAATAAATGTAGAAAATAATCATCGCCATCATGAGAAACCTTGAGATAAGGGTTGCCCAGCCTGCACCCACTAAACCCATAGCAGGAATGCCTCCATGTCCGTAGATAAAAAAGTAATTTAAAATGATGTTGATAAAGTTAGAAGCGAAAATGACTATCATGGCAAGCCGTGTGCGCGAAAGACCTTCTGCAAATTGTTTGTAGGATTGAAAAATCATAACCGGTATAAGGGAGAACGCAACGATATCTAAATAAGGTATCGCCATATCCACTACTTCCCTTGGTTGGTTTAAATAATACAAAATATTTTTTCCGAAATAGACAGCAGTGAAAAGGACAACACCATTCAGGGTATTGATAATAAGACCATGACGCATCACGGAAATAATTTTCTCATCATTATTTTCTCCATGGGCTTCAGCCACCAACGGCGTGATGGCAAACGAAACACCTACACCAAAAAGAAAAAGAAAATTGAACGCAACTAAACCAAGACCTGCCGCTGCAAGGGATGTAACACCTACATGCCCTACCATAATGTTGTCCGTCACACCCATCATCACATGACCCAACTGGCTGAGCATAACCGGATAAGCAAGGTGCCAGTTTTGTTTTACGTGCGTACGGATATCCACGAAATAAGGGTATTAATTTTTAACCTTTAAAAAAGGAATACGGGTTCAACGAATGTTTTTCAGAAGCGCCACACGCATCAAACCAATCATGCTCATGCTATCGGTAATTTCACCTTTCAACACCATCTGAATCGCTTCCGATAAAGGAAGTTTTTTTGCTTTAAGATCGGCCTCGGTTTCTTCCAGTTCG
>JBBRKB010000461.1:0-2991 GCA_038218385.1 Cytophagales bacterium
GTTTTCCGGTTAACCAATTATGATATTCTGTCTTGAGATAAAAATCATTTAATAAAAGAATTGTCAAACAAACTAGGAAGGGTAGGTTAACAATTGATCTTAGATTATTCTTCATTCGGCTTTAATGAATACCAACACCAAATTGTGATATTTTTTCACCATCTCAAAAAATACATTGATTTCGTTGGCCGCTCCTTCTACGGCAACTAAGGCATGCACACCAATTTTGTGTTAAAGTCCTAACCACACTATACTTGCAATAAATCCAAAAAATTGAACTGGCTCCAACTTCTTTCTTTTAATCGTATTGGTCAAAAGACGCAATCCAATGAATTGTCGCGTAGTGCGTTTGAACAAGATTACGACAGGATTATTTTCTCACATCCTTTTAGAAGGCTGCAAGACAAAACACAGGTCCATCCTTTGCCCGAGCATGATTTTATTCATACACGCTTAACACATAGTCTTGAGGTATCAAGTGTGGGTCGCTCATTGGGGCGTCAGGTGGGCGAAGTGATGATGCAGCGGCACGTAGAATTGCAGAAGACATTTTCGTTGTTCGACATTGGGGCTATTGTGGCCGCAGCATCTGTGGCGCACGATTTGGGCAACCCACCTTTTGGCCATGCCGGTGAAGAATCGATATCTGATTTTTTTATTCACGAAGAAGGAAAACGCTTTCAGAAAAAAGTAACAGAGCAAGAGTGGCACGACTTAATAAAGTTTGAAGGCAACGCGCAAGGCTTCCGGATTTTATGCCGAAAGGAATATGGTTTGAAGCTCACGGCAGCCATGCTTGGTGCGTTTACAAAATATCCCTGCCCTGCACATTTTCAAGACCGAGACAAAACAAGAAAGAGCCAAAAAAAATTTGGATACTTTCAATCTGAACGAGAAGTATTTGCGCAAGCAGCCGATAGTTTGGGTTTGGAAAAATTAACAGAAGGTGTGTGGACAAGACATCCCCTGGCATTTCTTGTAGAAGCTGCGGATGATATTTGCTACAACATTATTGATCTCGAAGATGGATGCAGGCTGGGCCTCGTTTCGTTTGAAACTACCGTTGATCTTTTGGCGCCCATACTCGGTGATCGATTAAATCGTGAGAAGCTTTCATCCATAAAAAGTTTAAATGAAAAATTAGGCATCCTCCGCGCCATGTCCATCGGAAATCTGATTGATGCTACAGCCCTTGTTTTTCTTGATCATGAACACGATATTCTTAACGGAAAATTCGACAAAGCATTAACCGACCTCTGTGTTTACAATGATGCTTTAAAAGACATCAGCAAAATTTCGATCAGTAAAATCTACCGCGCACAAAGTGTAATTGAAATAGAGGCCGCCGGCCATGAAGTATTGCCGGGATTGTTAAGAGAGTTCACGCAAGCGGGCGAGCATCTTTTAGCGGACACAGGCTCACGTAAACTTGCCAACCTTTCGCTACTGCTTCCTGAAGAGGTTCGATCGGAGATAATCGATGGCGCTAATCACTATGGGATGCTTCGTGCTGTTGTTGACTTTGTTTCCGGACTTACAGATAAGCATGCCATCACGTTATACAGAAAAATAAAAGGATACTCCTCATAAGTTGCTTAAAAGGCGCAAGCAACGGAATACATAGGCTTATAAACTCCTCTATATTATATTTTCATCCCTTTAATATTGCCGTTCTCTGTCAAGTAAATCAGCAAAATTTATAGCTTTACCGTCATTTTAGAATTTGCTCAACCTGGAGTCAGGCCAGTTGGCTACGTGCTTTCCAGTTTATTAAATCACTACGTAATATGTGGACACGATTAGCCCATTTCATCATTAAATACAAACTGCCGCTGGTCATTCTCTTAGGATTGATCACCATCTTCATGGGCTATTATGCACGCGATGTGGAGATGAGTTATGATTTTCGTGGCACCGTACCGGCCAATGACCCTGAGCAAATATACTTTTCAGAGTTTAGAAAACAGTTTGGTGAAGATGGCAACATTGTAGCTGTCGGTTTAAAAGACAGCAGCATTTACCAGTATCAAAATTTTGAGGCGCTACGTGAGCTATGCGTTAACATAAAAAAGCTGGAAGGTGTCAATGATGTTATTTCATTGCCGCAAATAAAGAGGATTGAAAAGGACACAGCATTAACACAGTTTAACCTCGTTGATATTTTCCCCGGACGTGTCACCAGCCAGCAGCAGTTGGATAGCTTGTTGCTCGAGGCGCAGAAACAAAAATTTTATATCGGGCAAATTGTGAATGAAGAGAATGGCGCCATCGCTATGCTGATCTCCATTCGCAAAGATGTTTTGAATTCCCCCAATCGAATTGGACTGACCAACAGCATTGTTGCGATGGGAAAAGATTTTTCAGCGAAAACAAATATCAATCTCCATTATGCGGGACTTCCCTTTGTGCGGTCCGTTATTACCAGTCAGGTTAGCCAAGAGCTAAAAATATTCTTGGGTTTGTCAGTTGCCATTACAGGCATCATTTTGCTGGTGTTCTTCCGCTCGTTCAGAGCCATGATCTTTCCGTTGATTGTGATTGGTGTGATTGTTATTTGGGTAATGGGTACCATTGTTTTGCTCGGATACAAAATCACCTTGCTTAGTGGTATGATCCCACCCATCATTGTGGTAATAGGTATACCCAATGCGATTTATCTTTTAAATAAATACCACACTGAGTATGCTGAACACGGTAATAAAATTCTTGCCATTAGCAGGGTAATTCGTAAAGTGGGCATGGCAACATTTCTTACCAACTTAACAACAGCTATCGGGTTTCTTGTTCTTATTACTGCCGACATCACCGTTCTGCAAGAGTTTGGTATCGTAGCGGGCATTAACGTGATGGCTACCTTTGTTGTGAGCCTAATCCTTATACCCGGCGTGTTTTCATGGATGCCGCCACCATCAGCGAAACACTTAAAACATTTAGAGGTAAAAAGTTTTGATAAGGCATTGAATGCCGTAGATACAATGGTACATCGCCATC
>JBBRKB010000462.1:0-2988 GCA_038218385.1 Cytophagales bacterium
TTCTTTGGTCTGCCTCCACCTCCGGAGCTGAAGATGAGGCCTATAGAAAATTCAAGGCCTGTGAAATCTATTTTTGCGTCAGCATAATCAACTTGCCTTGTTTCAAGCGTGGTGTCGCCACCTGTATACGATCCTTTAAGTGGAAACTTAGATTGCCCCACAAGGTAATTGCACTCCAATGAAACACCCACTTGAGAGGTAGCGTACACGGTCAGTTCAACGCCTCCATGATATCCAAAGCCGGGATGGTTTTCAAATATCAACTCCGCGTTTGTTACGCTCCAACCTTCCATCGTTCGAATGGCGCGATCCATGTTTCCATAATTAATTTTCTGATCAAACCCATAGAAGAAAAACCCACCTCCTTTAATGTCAAATTGTACGCGATCACCGTGCAACTGGAACACCAGCTCTGCGGGAACGAAGATGGTAAAGTTAGGGCCAACCAATGGATCCATTGATTCAAAAGGAAGGTCTTTCATATTGAGTCCCGACATACGATAGAGTGAAGCACCCGTCTCCAGTGCAATGAAACGATTAAGATCTACGCCAAGACCACGTATGGAAAAGGGACTGATGGGGGTTGAGAAGTATCCATTCTTTGGAATGAAATATGAAAATGATAAACCAAAATCCTGCGCTTGCAAGGAAGATGCGCCAATCATAATAAATGTAATAATGAGAAGATTTAATTTCATCTTGCTGAATATGTTTAAGCTGCTAGCTGTGAGCTGTGAGTTGCGAGTTGTGTGCGAGTGTGATCGTATCGTGATATAAGAACTGCTGAATAGTAAACCGATTGCAAATTACAATTTTACAAGTTGTAATCTAATGAAGTTGCTTTGGATACATTTTGAACTGTGTAAAGATATAAGCTCATGGATATTTATCAGTACCTTGCTTTACAACCTAAACGCCCATGCGAAAATTGTATTGCCTTTTTCTGTTGAGCCTGCTGCTCGTAGCGTGCTCTACCAAAGAACCTGCTGATCTGATTATCCATAACGGAATTATTTATACGGTAAATGAAAAGCAACCAACATCCGAAGCGGTTGCTATCAAAGGTGGAAAAATTGTCTTTGTAGGTTCGTATGTCGATGCTGAAAATTTCATTGGTGATAACACGAAAGTGATTGATCTTGAAGGTAAGACGATGACTCCGGGATTCATTGAAGGTCACGGACATTTCATGGGATTAGGTGAAAGTGAATTGAATCTTGACCTGATGAATGTTAAGAATTTTGATGAGATCGTGGCGGAGGTTAAAGCGGCCGCGGAAAAATCAAAGCCTGGTGAATGGATTATCGGTAGGGGATGGCACCAGGATAAATGGGATACAAAACCTGAGCACATGGTTCAGGGATTTCCAACACATGAGGCGTTAAGCAAAGTGTCACCCAATAATCCTGTGTACCTCACCCATGCGAGCGGACATGCCAGTTTGGTAAATGCTAAAGCACTTGAGTTGGCGGGACTTAATGTGTTATCAAAAGAGAAGTTTGCAAATGAATCTGTTATTGGCGGTGAAGTTATTCGTGATGGAAATGGAAACCCTACAGGTATTCTAAATGAACGCGCGCAAGCATTGGTAGCCAACTATATTCCAAAGGAATCAAAAGAGAGAATGGAGCGTGCCGCTCAACTTGCTATGGAAGCTTGTTACAGAAATGGTATTACAAGTTTTCACGATGCAGGCGAAGGACAAGAGACCATTGATCTGTATCATGAACTTAAATCAAAAAATAAATTAGGTGTACGTTTGTATGTGATGCTTTCAGGTTCAGATCGTGAATTGATTAAAGCGTGGGCAGCTAAGGGTCCCGAAATTGATTCAACCCATTGGCTCACGATCCGGTCCATCAAACTTTACAGTGATGGTGCGTTGGGTTCGCGCGGTGCGTGGTTGCTTGAACCTTATACGGACATGCCTTCTGTCAGCGGTATGTCAACACAATCCCTTGATTCAATTTTGGCAACGACAAGAGTTGGCCTTGCTCATGGTTTTCAAGTGTGCACACATGCCATCGGTGATCGCGCCAATCGTGAAGTGCTTAATCAATATGAAGTGGCGTTGGGGGAATTTGATGGAAAAAAATCAGATCACCGTTTTCGTATTGAACATGCGCAACACATTGACCCGGTAGACCTACCACGTTTTGCAAAGCTGGGTGTGATCGCAGCGATGCAAGCCATTCACATGTCGTCCGATCGACCATGGGCCATTAACAGGTTAGGGGAAAAACGTATTCAGGAAGGTGCTTATATGTGGCAAAGTCTTTTGGAATCCGGTGCTGTCATTGTCAACGGTACGGATGTGCCAGTAGAACCGATCAATCCATTGGCATGCTTCTATGCATCCATCACAAGAAAAACATTAAAGGGTGAACCTGATGAAGGGTATGAACCGGCGCAAAAAATGACGCGTGCGCAAGCGTTACGATCCTATACTTTGGATGCGGCCTATGGCGCGTTCGAAGAAAATATCAAAGGCTCAATTGAGGTTGGTAAGCTTGCAGACTTTACCATCTTCTCTCATG
Source organism: Cytophagales bacterium (assembly GCA_038218385.1). GTDB lineage: Bacteria > Bacteroidota > Bacteroidia > Cytophagales > Cyclobacteriaceae > JBBRKB01. Next base: position 2,538 of record JBBRKB010000462.1, read on the forward strand.
ATATTATGAAAATAGATACACAGGATATTCTTAATACTAAAGTGAGCATGACGATAATAGATGGAAAGGTTGTTTATACGGGTGAGCAAAATTGACCTCCACATGTTCCCAAACAAAAAAGGACTGCATTGCTTGCAGTCCTTTTTTTTATAATTCAGAATTCTCTACTAGGAAGCCTTCAAATACTTCTCTGATTTCTTTATTAACATATCACGATCTGATGTGATGGTTGGGTCGCTATAGATATGTTGTGAAAGTTCGCCTACAACACCCTTCTTGTAGCCCAGGCGTTCGGCAATCTGTTCACAGAAAATGATCTCGCTTCTAAACACCTGTCCGTCCATCTTCATCAATTGGATAAGGTAGTATAGGTGTTCAAATTTTTCTTCTGGTGTTAATGTATCAATGCTTCCAATAGGCTTTGGATTTTTTAGCATGTGGTCGATTTCTT
>JBBRKB010000463.1:0-2983 GCA_038218385.1 Cytophagales bacterium
ATGGCAAGGCAGATGATGAACCAGGTACATTGAATAAACTCTTTCGACATATTAATTTTGGTGCAGAAATTTTAGTGTCACGAAATGTTAATGTGTTGCTCGGCTATAATTACCTGATCCACCAGGAGTTGAAAATGGAAAACAGTGGAGGTGGTGCCGGATTTTCATTTGGATTTAGTGCCCGGGTGAAATCATTTGAGTTTGTGGTTGCACGCAATAGTTATATCACGGGTGTAGGAGGCTACACCTTTACCTTAGCCTCCAATGTTAAACAGATCATAACCAGAAAGAAGATAAGATCATGATGGATAGTAGTTTTTTAACACCGAAAGAAATTGTTGCAGAACTTGATAAATATATCATCGGGCAATATGAAGCGAAACGTAATGTGGCCATTGCCCTGCGCAACCGTTGGAGAAGAATGAATGTGAAAACGGATATTCAAGGTGAAATTGTTCCGAACAATATATTATTGATCGGTGCAACAGGTGTGGGCAAAACAGAAATTGCCAGGAGACTTGCTCGAATAGCCGATGCACCCTTTGTAAAAGTAGAGGCATCAAAATTTACGGAAGTAGGATATGTGGGCAGGGATGTGGAAAGCATGGTGCGTGATCTTGTGGATCAGGCAGTGAACATTGTGAAAGCCAATAAGAAAGAAGAAGTAAAAGAGAAAGCAGCGGCGGCTGTTGAAGAAGTCATACTCGATGCATTGATTCCTCCTTTGCGATCACCACAATCGCCCAAGACACCTGGCTTTAATACCGATACAACATTAAACCCCGAAAGTGATGGAGAGTTAAATGAACGTACGCGTAATTTATTTCGTGAAAAAATTCGTAATGGTGAACTGGAGGAACGTAAAATAGAGATTAGCATCAAAGGAAATAGTGCTCCCGGTATGGGGATGATTGGTGCAGGTGCGATGGATGAAGTGTCTATGATGAACCTTCAGGATATGTTGAGCGGCATGATGCCCAAGAAAACCAAAAAACGAAAAGTGACGGTAGCGGAAGCAAGGCATATCTTATTGGAAGAAGAGGCGGCCAAGCTTATAGATATGGATGAAGTGAAAGAGGAAGCTATTCGTAAAGCCGAAGATGCAGGTATTATTTTTATTGATGAAATTGACAAAATTGCTTCAGGCGGAAAAAAAGGTGGAGGCCCCGATGTAAGCCGGGAAGGTGTGCAGCGTGATTTACTTCCAATCGTTGAAGGTAGCACCGTGAACACCAAACATGGTATTATCAAAACCGATCACATTTTATTTGTAGCAGCGGGTGCTTTCCATGTAGCAAAACCTTCTGATTTAATTCCTGAATTGCAAGGTCGTTTCCCAATCCGAGTTGAGCTTGAAAACCTAACCAAAGAAGATTTCGTCAGAATATTAAAAGAACCCAAGAATGCGTTGATAAAACAATACCAAGCGCTGTTTGAAGCCGAAGAAGTGACTATCACGTTTACCGATGAGGCGGTCGAGGAGATTGCGCAAACGGCTTTTGCTATCAATGCAGAACTTGAAAACATTGGTGCTCGTAGACTGCATACGGTGATGAGTAAGTTGTTGAATGAGTATTTGTTTGATGTGCCAGATAAAATTGTAAAAAACTCTGAGCTCACCATTACAGCAGAACTTGTGCAGTCGACACTTAGCAGCCTGGTAAAAAATAAAGACCTAAGCGAATATATTTTGTAATGAGTTCACGCCTTTACCTTGTTGTGATTTTTATTGTGCCTTCCTTTTTTGCGAACGCGCAAGAACATCCGGATTCGGTGCGGGGTCGGTATGTTCAGGAATTTAAAGATCATTTTTTCCTGTGGCCAGTGCTTAAGCAGCGAAGCCTCAACTTTGAAGTAAGGAGTTCACAGCAAAACAAGAATGTTGTTTTTCAACCCAATACTTCTTTTGCGCTTGGTGTTGGCGCCTATGTATTTGATCTTGCCATAGAGGTAGCGTATGCTATACCCATCAATGAAAAGAGTAGTTATTTGTACGGCACATCAAAAGCCCGCGACTTACAAGTAAATGCTCTTGCCAAAAGATGGGGAGCAGATTTATATTATCAAAAGTATGCAGGGTTTTATGAATCGAGTGGAGATTCAGATCGAAAGACAAAACCCTTTCCACAACGTGCTGATATTTCAACACGTAATGTAGGCGTGGCGGGTCTCTACGTTTTTAACCCGTGGAAATATTCCATGAAATCAGCTTTCACATTTGCTGAACGTCAATTGAAAAGTGGAGGCTCCGTTATTATTACCGGGACACTAAATGGTTTTAAACTTCAGGCTGACTCTGCCGTGTTGGATACAGTCTATCTAAAGCAGTTTGGTAAATCGGATCGATTTCAGGACCTCCGTTACACTACGTTAAGCTTTGCTCCTGGTTATGCATACAATTTTATCTTCAGGGATTTTTTTCTGAGTGGTGCGCTCACCCTTGGCCCTGCGCATAATTGGATTTATTATCGCAACCAGGATGAGGCTGCAAAGAATGATATTCGGATCAATACTTTTGTAAGCATTCGTATGGGCCTTGGCTATAACAGTGACCGGTTTTTTGCAGGTGTTGACTTTACAAGACAGTCACGTGCTGTTAAGTTTGATGAAGTGCAGTTCACCAATTCATCTACCACATTTAAATTGCTCGTAGGGTATCGCTTTCGCGAATTTGGCATCCTGAAGAAAAGCGCAAAGGATTTTCCGAAAAAGTTATTGACCAAGACCAGTAGTTAGTCAGCTTTGCTTTTTGGGAAGTCAAAAAAGAGTAACGCTGCTTGTCCCATCGCAGCATCTTTCCATGATGTGATTTTAAATTCACATCCAACAATCCCACAGGTGGGGATGTTGTCAATCATACTACCGGTGAGTGCATTGACAAATTCAGTGAGGCCTGGGTTATGGCCAAAGATGGCGACTGAATGATAATGGTCGTTTATTTTTTTTACTACATCTAATAGGGTTTCTTCATCAGCATGATAAA
>JBBRKB010000464.1:0-2969 GCA_038218385.1 Cytophagales bacterium
GAAAAGGTGAAGGGAAAATATCAGGGTGCTTGCTATCCCTTTCGTGAAGGCTTTGCTTCTGGATTAATCCGTTTGCGTTGGGGTATTGATGGTTCATTGTTCGCAGGTATGACAAGTCGTGGGTGGTCCAGCACAGGGCCTGAGCTTTTTGCCTTGCAGCGTTTGGTCTGGTCAGGGAAAACACCTTTTGAAATGAAAACCGTAAGTGCCAGACCCGATGGATTTGAAATTGAATTTACGCAACCAGTTGATAAAGAAGCCGCTAAAAATGCTGCGAACTATGGCGTGAAAGGGTTCACCTATCACTATCATCATCAGTATGGCAGCGAAGTAATTCAATTGGAGAAATGTAACCTACAGGGAATCATTGTTTCTGAAGATGGTTTAAAGGTACGGCTGGTGGTTGATAATTTACGTGAAGGATTTATTCATGAAGTGAAACTGAGTAACATGAGTTCTGATAAAGGATTGAACCTGCTGCATCCAACCAGCTATTACACTATGAATGCTATACCGGATGGCGACAAGGCAGTGTTGTCTGAAAATCAAAAAGTTCATCAACATGCCATGGCCATGCCGGCACCAACAGAGAAGAAAACTCCTGCGCCTGCAAAAACAAAGTCTGCAGCATGGGCCAAGCGACAAACTAAAATGCCATCGGATTGGAAACAGCCTGATCAGGTACTTGTGCTCGGAACCAAGCCAGGATTAAAGTACGATATCACTTCATTGCAAGTAAGAGCAGGAAGCAAGATCAAATTGGTGTTCAATAATAATGACGATATGACCCACAACGTAGTGATCGTTCAACCCGGCGCTGCCAGTGAAGTAGGGGAGGCTGGGCTTAACCTCGGATTGAAAGGAGCGGAGATGCAATATGTACCAGTTACGCCAAAAGTTTTGTTTCATACCAACCTTATTCAACCGGGTGCCAATGAGGCTATTTATTTTATTGCCCCAACGACGCCTGGTGACTACACCTACTTATGTTCTTATCCTGGCCACTACACCGTGATGCAAGGAACAATGAAAGTTGTAAAATAGAACTTTACGATTGGCATGGAAAATATTCTAATTACAGGTGCTGGTGGAAATGTAGGTACAGAAGTACTCAAACACTTCGCACCTGCTTCTCATCAACGGGTTTGGCTAGGGTCTCGCAACCAGAATGCGTCTCCTGATTCTTTGTATTTTGATTTTAAAGACCTGCCAAATTCAATTGCATCGCTTGATAAAATTGATGTTCTTTTTCTTTTACGTCCCCCTGATATTGCCGATGTAAAAAAATATTTTGCACCTCTCATACATGCCTGTAAAGAGCGCGCTGTAAAGCATATTGTTTTTCTTTCTGTACAAGGAGCCGATACGGCTTCCTTCATTCCGCATGCTAAAATTGAAAAACTGATTGTAGAGAGCGCCATTCCCTATACATTCATTCGACCCAGTTATTTCATGCAGAACCTCACCACCATGTTGTTGGGTGATATAAAAAACAAACGAAGAATTTTTCTGCCGGCAGGGAAAGCCCCATTTCTTTGGGTAGATGTTGCCGATATTGGTGCGGCCATTGCAAAGGTTTTGGAAGATGTTCGGTTGCATCAGAATAAAATCTACACCATTACAGGTAGTAGCTTGGTGAATTTCGGATCGGTTGCAGATTTGATCTCAAACGAATTAAAAGAAAAAGTAACGTATATAAGTCCAAACTTAATACGGTTTTATTTTGCCAAGAGGAGAGAAGGCATGAGTAGTAGTTATATTTTCGTGATGATCATGTTGCATTATATCGCACGGTTTCAAAAACCACCCTCTATACATCCCGACTTTAAATTATTGGTGAAAAGAAATCCTGCAACACTTACCGAGTTTATCCACCTCAACAGAGGTATGTGGGCACGCAAATGAACGACTCCACCTACCACTATTTCAACCTTTTCCCTAAGCTAATTTATACTACATAATAATAATTTTTATTAAAACACCCAGAATTCTAATTTATTAAATTGACTTAACGCAGTCACCTTCTCCTCGGGGAGAAGGATGGGATGAGGTGAATGATATTTTAAATTAAAGCTAAAAAAATTCTTTTACTTTTAATTTAAAAGTACTTTTAAAATATCTATATTTGCATTAAGATTTATTTTAAACCTTGATATGGTTAAGGTATAGGAAGATATGGTTATGAGATACACAAAGACGCTACGCGACATTAGAAAAATTTTACTGGTTTTTATTGCTGGCTTATTTGTAAGTGGAGTCACGGCATTTCCAATTGAGAGTGAATTGAGACTCGCCAATGAATGGATGCACGTGTTGAAATGGGATAACATTTTCTCAAAGTGGATCACGACAACGTACCACGGAATTAGGGAAACGAACGCACGTTATTCTTTCATTTCCTATGGCACAGACTGGCTAGCATTTGCGCACATTGTTCTTGCGATTTTATTTATTGGCCCTTTACGTGATCCTATTAAAAACATTTGGGTCATCGAGTTTGGAATCATTGCGTGCCTTTCCATATTTCCGTTGGCCTTCATTGCAGGTTCTTTCAGAGGTATTCCATTTTTTTGGCAACTAATAGATTGTTCATTCGGTCTTGTGGGGGGCTTTCTTTTGTGGAGATGTCATTACTTAATTACGAAGCTTACTATGGAGAAAAATTCTACTTAAGAATTTGCCACTTTGATCCAGCCACCCTGGAAACCTGCCGCTTTTAAAACATTTGTTATTATTATACATTTTTTCATTAGTTCCCAGATCAATGCAGTTCGATAGTTTGAGATCATCATGATTACCGATCCCTGATTCAAACCAAATTTCCAGGGAGAAACCCATCCAAAAGTATTTGTTTTTTTGTCTGGATAGGTAGGATTAAAACTGGCATCGAATCCATACTGGTGGTGTGGTTTTAAATGGAATTTTTCAATTGCATGTCGTGTCGTTTCCAACACTTCAACAGGAGCAAA
>JBBRKB010000465.1:0-2928 GCA_038218385.1 Cytophagales bacterium
AAGATCCGAAATTATTATTCAAGCCATGTATATAACCTTAAGCCAGTAGCTACCTTAAGCATTGAGATTGACGGTGAAGTTTACGAGGCTACATCTACAGGTGATGGGCAGTACGATGCTTTTATGCAAGCCTTGAAATCGATTTACGATAGGTTGAATAAAAAACTTCCGCAATTAAAAAATTATAAAATATCCATTCCACCTGGCGGACGCACCGATGCATTTGTTGAAACCATCATTACATGGCAACTTGACGACTGGACTTTCAAGACCCGTGGTTTTGAATCGGACCAACAGGCTGCTGCCATTACGGCAACACTGAAAATGTTGAATTTGCTTGAGGGAAAGAAAAAGTAATGCCCACATTAAACAAAGAAGTATCGATAGTCTTCGTTTTGATTTCGTAATCACCTATTTTGCAATAGGCTTCAAACACAATATAAATGAAGATTGGTATCGCAGCGGATCATGGTGGATTTGAATTGAAAGAGAAGGTCTCTGATTTTCTGCGTCAGCAAAATTATGAAGTCCAGGACTTTGGCGCGTATGCCCTTGATCCATCAGATGATTATCCAGACTTTGTGATTCCATTAGCAAGGGCACTTTCTTCCCGCGCCATAGATAAAGGCATTGCCATCTGTGGAAGTGGAGTAGGAGCGTGCATAGCAGCAAACAAAGTAAACGGTGTTCGGGCCGCGTTGATCAATGATTATTTCTCTGCACATCAGGGTGTAGAAGATGATGATATGAATTTAATTTGTCTGGGTGGACGTGTGATACCGGAACACGATGCGTTGCAATTTAGCACAGCATTTCTTCAGGCAGTTTTTTCCGGAGAAGAGCGCCATCAACGTAGATTGAACAAAGTGAAAGCACTTGAAAATAAATAGAACGTACTCAATAACTCTACTCACAGCATGCAAAATAATTTTAGTATAGGAATGGTTGGTCTTGGTGTAATGGGTCGCAACCTTTTGTTGAACATGGCCGATCATGGATTCAGTGTTGCCGGGCTTGATAAAGATGTGGAGAAAGTGAAGATGCTCAATGCCGAAGGAAAGGATAATGTAAAAGGGTTTTCATCCTTGAATGATTTTGTAAACAGTTTGAAGAAACCTCGAGCGATCATGCTGCTGGTTCCTGCAGGAAAAATTGTGGACGGTGCAATTGCCGAAATCGCACCGCTGCTCGACAAAGGTGATTTGATAATTGATGGAGGCAACTCCCATTTCACCGATACCAACAGAAGAGTAGGAGAGTTGGAAGCAAAGGGCATTCATTTTTTTGGAATGGGTGTTTCGGGTGGTGAGGAAGGCGCACGCAACGGTCCTGCTATGATGCCCGGTGGAGATCCGGAAGCATACAAAGTGGTGCAGCCCGTGTTTGAAGCCATCGCGGCAAAAGTAAACGGTGAGCCTTGCGTTACGTATATCGGCCCTGGCTCTGCGGGGCATTTTGTAAAAATGGTTCACAACGGAATTGAGTATGCCATGATGCAACTCATTACCGAAGCCTACGAAGTGATGCGCAAAGGATTGGGATTAAAGGGCGAACAGATTCATGCTATTGTTGAGAAATGGAATGAAGGAAGACTTCAATCTTTTCTCATGGAAGTAACACGTGATATTTTTGCATACAAAGAAAAGGGATCAGATCATCTGTTGCTTGACGATATAAAAGATGAAGCACGCTCCAAAGGCACAGGCAAGTGGACATCACAAGTAGCCATGGATTTGCAACTTCCTATCACCTCTATTGATACGGCTGTTGCCATGCGTGACCTTTCTAAGTTTAAAGATGTGCGCACACGGGCGGCAGCATTGTATAAAGCGGAAGACCTTTCGCTCGATGTTGACCAGAAAAAATTTATTGCTGCGTTGGAAGAAGCGCTTTACTTCAGTGTGATCATCGCATACGCGCAAGGCATGCATTTGCTCACGCAAGCATCACAAGCGTATGGATATAAATTACGTATGGAAGCCATTGCGTTGATATGGCGAGGAGGCTGCATTATCCGTTCTGCTTTTTTGGATGACATTTATAAGGCCTATAAAAAAGACAGTAACCTTCCACATTTATTGTTAGATGCACACATTGCTAAAATCATTCAAGGCACATTGCCCGGTACACGCGAAGTGATTTCAAAAGCAACCTTACAGGGTATTGGTATTCCTGCACTGGCAGCATCGTTAACATACTTTGATGCCCTGCGAAGTGAGCACATGCCTTCCAACCTTATTCAGGCACAGCGCGATTACTTTGGTGCGCACACCTATGAGCGCATGGATAAAGACGGATTCTTTCATACGCAGTGGCAGGGATAATCACGATGGCATAAACAATAATTTTGACTTAATCGTGTTTTACCCGAGTACATCCGTTTGTAATCGTTTGTTAATCGGAAGCTTTTTTAGCCAATAAAAAAAGCCCGGATCAAGCAATAAGTTTTTGAAATGTTGGAAAAAACGTTGAAATTGAAACCACAACAAAGAAAGGCCAACTGATAAAAGGGATATATACGACATAAAGTGTCGTATACCCAATTGTTGTGGGTCAGCCGCTTTTGGACAGATTAGACTAACGAATTAATGATACCAGACTACCAGTCAATTATGCTACCGTTGCTCCGATACATTTCTGACAACAAAGAACATAAAATGCGAGACGTAACAGACGGACTTGCAGAACAATTGGGCGTCACTGAAGAGGAAAGAAAAGAACTTTTACCCAGCGGAGCAGCTCCCGTATTTTACAACAGGACAGCGTGGGCAAAGACTTACTTAAAGAAAGCTGGTCTCATTGACAGCCCAAAACAAGGAATCGTTGTTATTTCACAACGTGGACTTGACGTTCTAAAAAAGAATCCTACCTCTATTGACGCGAAATTCCTAAGGCAATTTTCTGAGTTTGTGGAATTTCAAACAACAA
>JBBRKB010000466.1:0-2858 GCA_038218385.1 Cytophagales bacterium
ACGCTTTTCTCTTTATGCTTTACAATTAAATGTTGATTAACCCTGGAAGCAACAGGATAAGGATAGATTTTATTGAAAATGGCATTAGTTGATAACCCGGATGTATTTGCCAATATCAACTCCTGTATAAGCTCTCCGGCACTTGGAGCCACCATTGTGCCGCCCAGAATTTTCTCTTTTTTAAATACACCTCCTTTGCTTATGTAGAGAATACTCTTCGCGTATTGATAATTATCGGTAATCGCCCTGTCGTCACCACTGAAATCCTGTTCTAATTTTTCATATTTAATACCTCTATTCTTTAGTTGTTTCCTAAGTTCAAGTAATAAGTCTGATATTCTGGAATTACCTATAGCTTAAAGATGGATAGGATCTATGCGTTGTTAAGATTTCGTTTTATATTAGATGGTACATTCAACAAGAGAATAAGCTATCTTGATTAAAATGAAATATTCAATAACCACAGTGCTACTAGCAATATGTTTGCACCTGCATCAGAACGCATTTTCTCAACCAACAAAATATGTTATCCCTGATGTTGTCAAAGTGGGTGATGGCGAATTGGTTCAAAGTGAATTGATTTATGAACTTGACAATAAGCCAACAGCGCAATGTCACGCTTCGACTATCGTTGAGCTCTCTGAGGGTGTAATGGCTGCCTGGTTTGGAGGATCGCATGAAAAAAATGCTGACGTTGGTATCTGGACATCGTACTATCTGCATGGCCATTGGTCAAAACCTGTAGAGGTTGCGAATGGATTTCAATATGATGGCCTTCGCTATCCTACCTGGAATCCTGTTTTGTTTAAACCACAGGGTGGCCCGCTCATGTTGTTCTATAAAGTGGGTCCGAATCCGAGCGAATGGTGGGGCATGTTAATGACTTCTGAGGATGAAGGACGAACATGGTCTGCGCCAACACGATTAGGGAAAGATGAAAAAATTGGTGAACTGCTCGGGGCTGTAAAAAATAAACCCATTCAACTTCGTGATGGTAGTATAGTTTGTCCGTCTAGCACAGAGGTGGAGGTTAATGGTAAAGACAAATGGCGCATACATTTTGAGTTGACAAAAGATTTTGGAAAAACATGGGAAGTAATTGGACCCATTAATGATGGCCTTGAGTTTAACGCCATTCAACCAAGTATTCTTACGTACGCAAATGGTAAAATGCAAATCTTATGCAGGACACAAGAAAATATTGTTGCCCAAAGTTGGTCTGATGATAATGGTAAAACATGGAGTAAACTTACGGCCACATCACTACCCAATCCGAATTCAGGCACAGATGCCGTGACGTTGAAAGATGGAAGACAATTGTTGGTTTACAATCACACGATACGTAAAGGAGAATTTCCCAATGGTCGCAACATGATTAATGTAGCCATTTCAACAGATGGTATTTCATGGAAATCTGTGCTCACGCTTGAACGAGAAAAAGGTGAATTTTCCTACCCCTCAGTAATTCAGTCATCCGATGGCATGGTGCATATCACCTACACCTATCAGAGAAAATCCATTAAGCATGTTGTGATTGATCCAATAAAATTGAAATAATTTAAAGACGTTGTTCGTATGAATAAAAAAGCAAAGAAGGTATTAAAAATTGTTCTCTATTTTCATATTGTGTTAGCGCTAGGTGCCGTGCTCACGCATTGCAGTGTTAAGCGCTATGCCCAAAAGGCGTATGACAGTGCAATCAAACAAGTTCCTTTTGATGCCATCATTGTGCCCGGGGTGCCATACGAAAACGAAAACACCACACGTGTGATGACCATGCGGCTTTATTGGGCGAAGCTATTATATGATAGCGGGTATACGCACAATATAATTTTTTCCGGGTCTGCGGTATATACTCCTTATATAGAGAGTGTAATAATGAAAACTATGGCTGACTCGCTTGGAATTCCTTCTGATCATACATTTTCGGAAACACGTGCAGAGCATAGCACCGAAAATGTGTATTACAGTTGGAAGTTGGCAGAGTCAATGGGTTTTAAAAAAGTAGCATTGGCAACGGATCCCTTTCAGTCGCGCTTGTTGAAAAATTTTATGCATCGCTATTGCCCAAAAGTAATGGCCATGCCCATTATTTTTGGGAAGATTGATATCGATAACCGCACATTGCCTGCCATAGATACCTCATCGGCTTTTGTTTCTGAATTTGTTTCCATCACCAAACGTGAAAGTTTTTGGCAGCGCTTTAGGGGCACAATGGGAAAGCGTGTGAAAGATGAAGTTAATAAGTGATCGTAATTTTTGATGATGATGTTTGGTGGTTAATCAAGTGCAGGCTTTGTTCCGGCAACGATATTTCATTTGAAAATAAAAATTTTCGGTAACGTTGCGTTATTAATTTCAATCGATTGTTCTATATTGGTATTCAAACCTACCAAAACCTCTAAATATGCGCTTGCGGAAGGATAGCTATGCTCACTATTCAGATGAAATTTTAGTCGATCTCTTACAAGGAGGAGATTGCCTAGCTTTTGAAATAATCTATCAACGGTATTGGAAAAAACTTTTTGGTGCAGCTTTCAAAAGAATTGCAAAGAAATATGTGTGTGAAGAATTTGTTCAAGACATCTTCACAAGCCTTTGGATAAAGCGTGAATCTGCTGATATCAAAAATCTTTCAGCGTATCTTCAAACTGCAGTAAAATACAAAGTCATTAATTTTATTCACCATGAAATTGTTCTGCGAGAGGCTTTTTACGAACAAGAAGAGTTAACTAATTCTGCGGAAGAAGCGGTTTTGCTGGGTGACCTTGAACTTGCCTTAAAAGCAGAAGTTGACAAACTTCCTAAGCGATGTCAGGAAGTATTTAAGTTGAGTAAGGAGAATAATCTTTCGGCTA
>JBBRKB010000467.1:0-2825 GCA_038218385.1 Cytophagales bacterium
TACAACAGGCTATGGAAGAGTTACACAACGATGTGATCGGCCGAGTATATTTTGCCAAAGGTTGGTACGCTAATAATCGACAATCTATAGGCAAAGGTAAGGTGGTGGCCGTACCCGCCAATCTTGACTTCGAACTTTGGCAAGGCCCTGCGCCACGCAAGGATTATAAAGACAACCTTATTCATTACAACTGGCACTGGTTGTGGCATTGGGGAACAGGCGAAGCATTGAACAATGGCACACATGAATTGGATGTGATGCGATGGGGATTGAATGTAGAATATCCTACCAAGGTTGTATCATCGGGTGGCCGTTTTGCTTTTCAGGATGATTGGGAAACACCAGACACACAGACCATCACCTATAATTTTAAAAACAATACATCCATTTTATGGGAAGGTAGGAGTTGCAATAATTTTCATGAGCAAGGAAGCGGGCGCGGTGTTATTTTTTATGGTGAAAAGGGAACGATGGTAATTCCGGGAGGAGATGACTATAAAATTTACGACATGGGAAATAAAGTGGTGAAAGAAGTGAAGACAGAGATTCAGGAAGTTGATGCCACCAACACCATGGGTATGGGCATGAAGTTGGATAGCCTGCATCTTGTGAATTTCCTTGAGGCTGTACGCGGTAAAGAAAAATTAAATGCCCAGATTTTGGAAGGTCATAAGTCAACCTTGTTGCCGCAATTGGGCAACATTTCATATCGCACAGGGCGTGCACTTCAATGTGATCCGAAGAATGGACACATCCTTAATGATGCAGAAGCCATGAAACTTTGGAGCCGTGAATATCAAAAAGGGTGGGAGATGAAGCTTTGATTTTGCTTTACCATTCAATGTCGTTGACTTAAGCTCCACCTTTCTTCCTCTTTTTTGGAGAGGACTGAGGTGAGGCCATACAAAGAAGTTAAGTCAACAACATTGCTTTACCATTTTTGAAAAATAATTGATCCGCCAATTCTGATCGTCAAATTTTCTGGGTAGCGGTAGAGCCGTATGTTTATGTAGGTACGGCTTCACCTGCTGCATGGTGTTAAAGCCGCCACCGGTAAATATGCGATCGGCAAAAGGAAACCAATCTGCTGCTGTTGCGTGGGGTATACATTCTCCTTGTGTGTTCAGATGAATGCACTGGTCGCTAATGATGATAAAGTAGGCTGCAACATTTTCACGCACAGCACAATCACAGGCGTAATTATAAAGGAACTCTACTTCTTCTTTATCGAACGCATGAACGATAAGCCAAATGGGATCACAATTTTTATTGCCTTGTATTTTTACCCTCGCATAATCGGGTTTGGGATATTCAATTTTTAAGAGGGAGGTATGGCTGGATTTTGCTTCAACAAAAAGTTGATGTTGGTCTTCAAGTGGTTCTAGGGTATACGTTGTATCAAGGGTAATGGAAATATTATTCTGGCTAATGTTTTTCAAATATGTATCCCATTTCATTCTTCGTGCGAGGTAATTTATTTTTTTTCCTTCAAGTAATGTAGTGTCAAGCTCCCCCATTATTCCAAAGGGAAATGTGTCGATAAAGATCTCATCGATAGCCGGGTCGCTAAGGTAATTTGTTAACGTACCCTTGCACGAGTTCGCGTCCATTTCTTCAGCGGTGATCAGCACTACCTGGTCTGGGTTAAATAAAGTGTACGCGGTTGTGTTGGTTGTTAGGATAAGGGCATCTTCTTTTCCAAACATGGTGGCCACCATCTTTGTGCGGTAGAGATGTCCCCATCCACTGCCCATTGCATAAAATACAGTCATCGTCCGGCTGCCATTAGTTCTGCCATGATGATATTCTTCTCATCTTGTTTCAGATTATGAATCAGCAATATTCCGGATGCGAGTGACTGTCCAAATCCTTTAATTTTAAATTCATCTTCAATGCTTGCCCAACCTTCTTTGTCGTCAGCTACATGGTAATCGGTGATGTGGCTGTCGTTTCGTTCTAGTTTTATCTTACCGCCATCCCGAAGCTTTATTTCATGTGCGCTTCGCATCTCTTCATTATCGCCAACTTTTATTTTGTCCTCATAATATTTCACTTTCCAGAGAAGCTGTTCGTTATGGTCACGAAGTTTAAATCCATCATCGCCAAACTTAATTACATATTTCAGTTGGCTTCCATCGTAATATTTGCGCTTGTCTTTTTTGACAACACCCGCCATGTTTTGATCTCCACTTTGAATGTTGATACTGTTTCCGGAAATAGTAATAGCAGCAATTTCACGGTCGTCAATGGAATTAATGTAGAGAGATCCACTTCCTGATGAAGGACTATTCGAAGGCTGTCCGCAACTGCAAAGAAGGACGATCACCGCCCAACATGTTTTTGATAATAGTTTCATAATGGTCAAGTTCTAGTGTGTCGTTAAAGGTTGATTGAATAGTTTCTTTCAGTGAAGTGCCCATGTTCTTGCGTTCCCCTTCTGAAAGGTTTACAAAATCATAGACGGCTTTTCGGCAAGCATTGGCATTCCCTGCTTGAAATAAAAATCCATTTTGCGCATGTGTGATTACATCTTTCATTCCATCTACATCGGAAGCAATGATAGGAATACCCAACGCACCTGCCTCCAATAAAACGTTGGGCATGCCGTCATAGAAAGAAGGAAGGGCCAGGGCATCACAGCAGAGGTAGTATTTCAATAATTCGTAGCGGTCTAGAAAAGGGTTATGTGTGTAGCTGATATTTTTCTCAGAAATCCAGGTTAATACATCTTCGCTCAATTCGCCAATCAAAAGAAAATGAAGGCCAGCTAACAACGTAGCGTTTTCAAGTGAAGAAAAGAAAAAATTAACACCCTTCTTGGCTTT
>JBBRKB010000468.1:0-2782 GCA_038218385.1 Cytophagales bacterium
CGTCATAATCAGCATTGATAGGAAAATCTTACCTGTCCCACACCTTTCATATCTTATTATTAGAATTTTTTCGATATCTTCACTACAGGATGCCCATCCCTTAAAGCCCACCCGATTGGTGAAGCGTATTATTAAACAGATGTGTCATTCATAGGTTTAAAAATACGAGACATGAAATACACTAACGTACGGATAGTCACAGGATTTATACTAAGTCTGATCATTTTGATATTGTTAGGGTATTACTCCTATCACAACAATCAAAATTTTATAAGAACCAGACAATTGATATTTCACACCACACGCGTTATTTTTCATATTGAGCAAACCCAATCCAATGCCCTGAAAATAGAAGAATTGATGGCGCGCTATGTAGTAAGCGGAGACAGCACGTTACTAGATCGGTATGCAAAAGAATTGGAGGATGCGACTAATCATCACCTCAACTTACAAAAGTTAACAAAAGACAAGCCAGAACAACAAGCCAGAATGGACAGCATAGCCATGGTTGGTCGAAAAAAAATAATTGCCTTCAAAAACCTGATTGAACTGCGAAGTGAGTCCAAAGCTATGGCTGAGGAAAGTTTCATCTCTGCAAACTATCAGCAACTAAATGAGCGTATAAATGAATTGCTGTCCAGGTTACGTGATGGGGAAAATAATTTACTGAATCAACGCATAGCCATAAGCGCCATTGAGGTTCAACAATTTCAATTCACCTTCTTCACGTTAATGGGCGTTATGATTCTTATTCTGGTAGGCGTTCTCATCATTGTCAACCGTTCATTCCAGGCACGCGCCATTGCAGAAGAGAAAACAAATCTTGTTAACAAGGAATTGGAAGCCTTTACCTACTCTGTGTCACATGACCTTCGCGCCCCGCTGCGCTCGATCCGTGGATTTTCTCAAATGTTGTTAAAAGACTATGCACCCCAATTGGATGAGGAAGGAAATAGGCTGCTGAGCCGCGTAATCCATAACGCAAATCAGATGGGTCAGTTAATAGATGACCTGCTGGATTTCTCCAGAATTGGCCGCAAGGAATTATTCATCAGTCGTATTAATACAAAAAACCAGGTGATGGAAGTAATTAATGAAATTACCGATCACGAACAAATGCGAAAACAGCAAATACATTTGGCTGCATTGCCCGAGATGAAAGGTGACCAAAATATGTTAAAGCTAGTATGGGCCAACCTTATTTCAAATGCACTAAAATATAGCCGCGATAAAGAAGATCCGAAGATTGAAATTGGAGGAAAAACAGAAAATGGCCGCGCTGTATTTTATATTAAAGACAATGGTGTTGGCTTCGATATGAAGTATAGTGACAAGTTGTTCAACGTTTTTCAACGACTCCACAACAAAGCTACCTTTGAAGGCACAGGAGTGGGTCTGGCATTAGTACATCGAATTGTCTCACGGCACAATGGCGTTACGTGGGTAGAGGCAAAAGTAGATGAAGGAGCAACCTTTTATTTTTCAATTCCGAATTAACAAAATCATGAAGAACGATAGCAAAGCCATAGAAATTTTATTAATCGAAGACAGTTTTGATGACGCGGAGTTAACCATTCGGGCGTTAAAAGAGCGAAACCTGGCAAACCATCTCCGTCATATTTCCGACGGAGAAGAAGCATTACAGTACTTATTTGAAACACCCGCTAACCCCTATCCGAAATTAATTCTGCTGGATCTAAAAATGCCTAAAGTAGATGGTATTGAAATACTAAAAAAAATAAAAGAAAATGAAGTGCTTAAAATTATTCCTGTTGTTGTATTAACCTCTTCAAAAGAAGAGCGGGATATTATTGAAAGTTATAAGTTGGGTGTAAACGCCTACATTGTGAAGCCTGTCGACTTTGACAAGTTTCTTGATGCCGTTAGCCAACTTGGCTTCTTCTGGCTAGTTCTTAACCAACCCCCAAAATGATGAAAGACCTCTCGCTGAAAATACTTTACCTGGAAGACAATCCAGACGATGCCGAACTAGTAAACTACATCTTAAAAAAATCGGGTATTCACATAAACATGCAACGGGTAGACTCCCGTCAAGATTTTGTGGAAGCCATACGCCAAAATAGATTTGATGTTATTCTTTCAGATCACTCACTTCCGCAGTTTAATTCCATCGATGCGTTGCGCATTTGCAACTTGGCTCACGTAGGGGTACCGTTTATTTTAGTGACGGGAACTGTGTCTGAAGAGTTTGCCGTTCATTCGCTCAAGCAAGGTGCTGATGATTATGTCTTAAAATCAAATCTGGCGCGGCTTCCAACCGCCATCCTGAATTCTATAAAACAAAGACAGATGGCATCTGACAGGCTAAATACCGAACTCACCCTTCGCGATCAAAACGAAGAGTTACTTAAAATTAACCGCGAGCTAGATAGCATTGTGTACAGCGTTTCGCACAATCTTCGTTCTCCACTATTATCTGTTCTCGGACTTCTTAATCTTGCCAAAACGGAAGAACACCCTCGCCACCTTGTCTTTGATTCATACCTTAAAATGATGGAGACAAGCGTACGCAGACTTGACGACACTTTAAAGGAAATATTGGATTACTCACGCAATGCTCGCCTGGAAGTGAGCGCCAAGCCCATCGCCTTTGAAAAAATGATTGAAAATAGTATGAGTGATCTGAAGTACATTCAAGGTTTCGATCAAATACATTTTCATGTAGAAACAGAAGGTAACGAAGTGCTTTTTCTCAGCGATCCATATCGGCTTTCCATGGTAATTTGCAACCTGCTATCTAATGCCATCAAATATCGCGATG
>JBBRKB010000469.1:0-2771 GCA_038218385.1 Cytophagales bacterium
TTACGTTCTATAGCATAAAGCTTTTGTATTTCAGCAAGTACATATTCTGCTCTTTGTTTGTCATTGCTTAACGCTTCATCAAATTTTCTGCGTGCATGTGCCATGCAACTCAAAAGTGTAATCGATTTACTGGCAAAGGCGGTATACACTTCATATCCATCGGATTGAAGATGACCTTTAAAATTTTTTAAACACGTCCGTGGACCTTCGCCACTGCGGCCTGGTCGATAATCAAACACCACTACGTTTTTTACAGGCGCACGATACACCCACAGATACCCTTGATGGGTAGTGCCTTTTTTATTTTTATCGAGCACCTTAAAAGGTGTTTCATCTCCTTGAATATAATCACTGTCATTGAAAATCAATTTGCAGTGAACAGCATACAACACTTCCAGCAGGGCGCATACTTGTGAGATCCATCCGGTGATTGTGGATGCCGGTAGCTTCATTCCCTCTCTGGTAAAACGTTGTACCTGCCGATACACCGGAAGGTGATCGATGTATTTGTTGATGATGATGTAAGACAATAGCGCTGCACTTGCTATGCACTTTTGAATGGCTCGTTCAGGCAGTGAGGCAATAATGATCTTTGTTTCTGCTAGGCCATTGTTCAACACAGGCTTTGCATATTTTGTCCGCACATACTGACGAACAAAAAATTTACCCGGCGTATATTCTAACTCTTCAGTGATCTCCTCACCAATACACTTCAGTCCGCTAACATCTTCTTGTGGTTCTATCACTATGCGCTCGCGCGGAAGATCGGCAGGAAGTTTTGTTCTGCCTGTAGGTAAAGATTTTTTTGTTGGCTCGTGTACGGTGCGGGTGTACTCAATGTTCTGTGTGGTTGCTTCTGGTTGAGCGATGGCCTCAACGTTCAATCCCAAAGCAAGTTGATCGGGTGTAACCGATGGAATGAACCGTTCTTGTTTTGATCCGAAGACTAAACGTTTGAGTTGATCGAGTTCGTGCTGAAGTTTTACAACGGTAAGAAGAAGATCTTCTCGCGATAAGTTTTCGTATAGAGCATCCGTTGTAAGCACAGCACAAAAATAAAAATTGGCTGCGTTAAATAAACATTATACAGCTGTATTTATAAAATTATTTTCTGCCTGCCGGTAGGCATTGTCGGTGATGGAAAAACGTTTTCTTCTTCGGATACTTTTCAAGCTGATGCCTTTCAAGATCAACATCAAATCATCGCTGCTTAACTCAACCTCGGTGGTGTGTGCATCACGAAAGGGAAGTTCGTAAGTACCTTTCTCAAGACGTTTGTAATACAAAGAAAAACCATCACCTTCCCACAACAGCAACTTCACCTGATTACATCTTTTATTGATAAAGATAAACACCTCACCAAGCAGCGGATCTTTTTGAAGTTCATTACGCACTATTCCGCTCAAGCCGTCAAAGCTTTTGCGCATATCGGCAACACCTCGATATAAATGATAGCGGTAAGCAGACGAAATGGAAAGCACCGTTAAGAAAGTAAAGCCCGCAGAAATTCAACATCAACGCCTTCATGAAAGTGTACCCTTCTTCCGTCAGGCATCACCAATTCTACACCGGCAGGTTGACTAACCTTAGCGCGCGAATGGGTAACATGAATTGGAATAAATTCGCCAGCCGATGGTGGTAACTTTTTTTCTTCCCTAAATTTCTTAAACCAGTAATGAAAGCCGCTATACGCGATGGCCTCTTGTTTACAAAAATCCTTTTGGGTAAGCCTACCAGCTTGCCATTTTTCAATCAGCCCACGCCAGTCTTCTGAAGATCGTCTTGCCATTGCATATTTTTAGTTGAAAGCCCGCACAGCGCAAAGCCATCACAAAAATGCTAACATGGAGGCTGAATAGAAAGATGTACTTGGATGGGCGCTTACCACAGAATCACAAATTGAAACAAGGGAACGAACACTCAGAGATCAGGAAATCATAATGAAAATTATCATAACTGAACCGATGATGAATAATTATCAACGGAACGAGTTTCCCAATATCAAAACACTTGAATATGTGGGGAATAACATTTCAAGAATACTTATCATAAATGGCAGCAAATATTTCAACAATAATAATCAATGCTTCTAAAGAAAAAATTTGGGAGATCCTTACAAAGCCCGAGTTTGTAAAACTTTGGCAATATGGAAGCGAACTACAAACCAGTTGGGAAGTTGGTACACCCATAAAATTCCGAACAGAGTGGGACACCAAAGTTTTTGAGCAGTGGGGTACGGTTCTTGAATTTAAACCAACCGAAAAATTATCCTACACATTATTTGCACCAAGTCCCGACCTGGAAGATAAGCCCGAAAATTACTTTATCATGAATTATGTTTTGACTGAAGACAAGGGACAAACCAAACTCGAAATTATCCAGGAGGATAAGAGACCAAACGCGGTTCAGGAAGAACCACAAGGGGAGGAGAATCCAATTTTAAAAGCATTAAAAGATCTTGCGGAAAAAGGTTGATAGGTAACAACCAACCGCTAACACGGGTTTCGAGGTAGGCAAGCTGACATGTGGGTTCATCTTGTTTATTGATGAGTTTCATTCTCAAGCACTCCGTGCAACAACAACTAAGCATGAAAAAATTTAAAGCGCTACTTCAAACAGGGCGCTGCCAACATTGATAATTTTAGTATCTTGGCTGAGAGGATATCCTCTAATGCTATCCATTCAGCACTAGAAGTTAGCTGAGAAAAAAACAATAATGGCACGACTACTTACACTATTATTCCTACTGATAACAATAATGGTTAAAGCCG
>JBBRKB010000470.1:0-2766 GCA_038218385.1 Cytophagales bacterium
GAGGAGAGAGGGACTAGCATTGCGAACGGTCTCAAGGACAAATGACGTACAATAGTCTTGCTCTCTCTCCTTTCTTTTCGGGGTTAAACATCTACTAATTTAACCCTTCCAATTTCTACTTTGCAAACATAGGATGACGGATAAAAAGCAATGACGATAAGGCAATGACGGTAAAAAGCAGGCTTCGGAATAGTCTCCCAAATCGTGGCTATTAAAAATTTATCTTTTCATTCTCACCACAGATTATTACCTTCTAGCCAAATCACCGCGCTTATGAAAATTATTATCAGCATTCTTATCACCCTCACACCGCTGTTTGTCATCGGCCAAAAGTTCAATGGCATTGATAACAACATGGGAAACTTATACCGTTTGTCGGATGCAAAGTCACGATCCATCTCCCCTGAAAATTTTACAGGCGAGAAAGGCAAAGGTGGCATGGCCACTGAAGGCACAGGTTCTGGCGCATCGCGTGATCTGGGACAAACGTGGAAAGTAAGTCCTAGTGTAAGGGTGAAACCACATACTACTTTTACACTTGCTGACATTACTGGTCCTGGAGCAATCCAACACATCTGGATGACACCCACGGGCAATTGGCGTTTTTCGATTTTGCGTTTTTATTGGGATGACGAAAAAGAACCTTCCATCGAAACACCGGTTGGTGACTTTTTCGGTATGGGCTGGGGTCAATATGCCAGTCTTTCGTCACTGGCCGTAACTGTAAATCCTGGTAGCGCATTCAATTGTTATTGGCCGATGCCGTTCAGAAAGAAATGTCGCATCACATTGGAGAACATTTCGGAAGAAGAAATGACATTGTATTATCAGGTTGATTACGCATTAACAGAAGTGCCTTCAGATGCAGCTTACTTGCACGCTCAATTTCGAAGAACAAACCCATTGCCCTACAAAGAAAACTATACGTTGATTGATGGTATAAAAGGGAAAGGCCATTATGTAGGAACCTACCTAGCATGGGGTGTAAATAATAATGGATGGTGGGGCGAAGGCGAGATCAAATTCTTCATGGATGGAGATGATAAATTTCCAACAATATGTGGCACAGGCACAGAAGATTATTTCTGCGGCTCCTACGACTTTGATACCCGTACAAAAAATGATGCAGGTGTTGAGATCGTGGACTATACTCCTTTCACAACACCGTATGCTGGTCTCCACCAGGTAATCCGTGGTGATGGCCACTACAAAGTATCGCAGCGATTTGGCATGTACCGCTGGCACATTACAGATCCCATTCGGTTTGAAAAAGATTTGCGTGTGACTATTCAGGCGTTGGGCTGGCGCACTGGTGGCCGCTACCTTCCGCTAAAGGATGATATTGCTTCGGTTGTGTTTTGGTATCAAACAGAACCTCATACAACCTTTCCAAAATTGCCCACGAAAGATGAATTGGAAGTAAATTGACATCACTGAATAGAATCCCCTAAAACAAATTCGTACATTTTTTTGAAAAATTTTAGCATAGATCTTTGATACATCATAGTTCGATGTATATTTGTTCTATGTATTCAAAAGAACTGCTAAAAGGCACACTTTCAGCCATTTTACTTAAACTCTTGTCTGAACAAGAGCGAATGTATGGCTACGAAATCGCTCAAAAAGTGAAAGAATTATCACTAGGGAAGATTCTCCTGAAAGATGGATCGTTGTATCCCATTCTTCAAAAAATGACTGCCGATGGACTGCTATCTTTCAAAGAAGAGCAGGTATCGGGCCGCGTGAGAAAATACTATTATATAACCCCGCATGGTCAAAAAGAAAAGACGATGTATGTTGAAGAGCTGCGAGACTTCATCTCCACGTTGAATAAAATTGTTTTTCCAGAAATACATGTCGCATGAAATTATCGAATCAACAAATTGATCATGTCAGAAAACTCATTGATGCCGGTGGCATTACTATCCAATCATTAAAGGATGATGTGCTTGATCACTTGTGTTGCGTTGTAGAAATAAAAATGACTCAAGGCAAAACATTTGATGAAGCAGTGCATGAGTCAGTTTATGAACTGGCTCCCAATGGGCTTGAAGAAATTCAAAACGAAACAATCTTTTTATTAAACTCAAATAAAATTATCGCTATGAAAAGAATAATGTATTTCATCGGAATGCTTTCTGCAATGTCATTTGTATTAGGATGGACATTTGGAATGTTGCATTGGCTTGGAGCAACGGAGTTATCTGTAGGTGGATTTTTAGGCTTTGTTCTTATTTTTATCCCTCTTTATACCATAGATTATTTTAAAGTAAAAATACAACGCGCTTTATCTGAAAAGTTAAGATTGATATTCGGTATTTCAAGTGCATTGTTAGTGGCAGCATCTGTTATTTTTAAATTGCTACACCTTTCCGGTGCGGATTTACTATTATTATCAGGTGCTGGACTTTTCGTATTTGGATTCCTTCCCTTCTTATTTTTCACCATGTATAAAAAATCCATCGCATGATCATTGTGTACAAAGCACAGGAAGGAGCATGACGGTGTCCCTTTTAACCCCCCCATCAAAACACTAATTCTGTCGTTTCTCCACAGAATAACCATCCTTATCAATTAATGTTGCTAAGGATGGTTTTTTTTTACTTTATTACGATTGCAATAAAGAAACGCTCAATTAGTTATTACTTACTTTACGAAATATACTTAATCGATTATGGCGGAAAATGTTTATGATGCGATTGTCATTGGATCGGGCATCAGTGGTGGCTGGGCAGCAAAGGAACTTACAGAGAAGGGCTTGAAGGT
>JBBRKB010000471.1:0-2712 GCA_038218385.1 Cytophagales bacterium
ACAAGGTCACCGTGGTTATTTTGTATTTGCTCTTCAATGTTAAGCGTATTGTATGTTTCTTCCAACTTAAGAAGATCAGGCATCACAGAAGTGATGGGCTCGGTTTGCTCAATGTTGCTAAGCATTTTAACCAATTCACTCACAGACTTTTTCTGTTCCAAAACGACCCGCACAATGTTGGTCAGTACAATGTTACGTTGCTCATCAGGAAGAAGGTCTTTGGGATAAGACTTTACCAAACCCGTAGAAATATAAAGACCTTCAATGAAACTACCGGCAATTACTTGGGCTGCCAGTCGGTTCCGGTTATCATCTTTAAGGAAATTTTCTGTACGATGTACAGTGGCGTCAAGTATACGCGCCAGCGAATCTTTATTGGATATGTTGGCTTCAAATCGTTGCAGGAAGGCGACATCAAATGAACCTATCACATTAAGGTTATCCGCCAGCGTTTTTGCGGTGGTCAGATAATCAATAGCTTCTTGCGTTTTATCATAAGAGCTCAAATACCCAATGTCGGCCACATATATGCCTAGGTTGATAGCGGCTTTATCAGTGCGAGTGGTGTAGCTGCTCGCTTTGGAAAGCGGATTCAACAAACCCTTATTAAACTCGGCACCTGTCCCCTGAATGATATAGGGAATTTCTGTGGGAGAAGGAATATTATAGACAACATCTTCAATATTCTTTTTAAGGCTTTCTTCGGCTTCTTTAAATTCTTGGGAGTTGTTTTTATCACTACTGGAAGATCCACAGGAAAAAAGAGTAAGGGCAAATGCTGCGCTCAATACAAAATTACTAGCTCGGTTAAATTTCATGGTAATGCTTAAGGTTTAGAAAGACCAATTTTAACACATTTTTTACTTGAATGAAACCGGCTTTTTATAAATTTTACGCTATTTTTTGGTTAAAAAAATACTATTTTTGGGAAAATGGATAAGACCCTCAAAAATTATGACTGCCTGTATGGTTGCAAAAGCCGTTTTGATTGACGACAGTGACATTGATTTATTTATTCAGCGAAGGTTTTTAGAGGTTTATAATTTTTCAGAACAGCTTGTCTTATACAGGTCTGCTGAAGAAGCCTTAAACTGGCTGCGTAAGCTAAATGGTGAAACTCCCCCGGATGTGATTTTTTTGGACTTGAACATGCCCGACATTGATGGGTTTTCGTTCCTCGAATACTTTGACCAGCTTCCGGAAGCCATTCGCCAAAAATCAAAGATTGTCGTTCTCACCAGCTCTAATAATAAAAAAGACAAAGATCAGGTTTTTGAAAACCCGAATGTTATTCAATTTATTACAAAACCACTCAAGCAGTCGGACATTGAGGATTTGAAGAAAAAGTTCTGACCGCTTTAACGGTCTAGCCATCTTTTGAAGTCTTGCACGCGTTCGCGAGCTACTATAATATCATTGTCTTGAGAAGAAGGTATCACCAGCTTTAGCCTGCTGTTTGTATAACTGATAATATCGGAAATTGCCTTGGTGGAAATTAGATATTTCCGGTTGACCCTGAAAAATTCTTCAGGGTCAGTCATCTCTTCCAACTGCTCTAAGGTAAAATCAAGAATGTGCTTCCTTCCGTCTGCTGTTACGCAAAAAGTAATTTTCTCCTGACTATAAAAGTATTGTATGGCCACCGTCTCAATGGTGCGAAGGTGTTCACCTACCTTTACGACAAACCTACTCTTATATTTTCGCGTCAGCAGTTTAACAGCATCCTGGATATGGTTCAATGTGGCCTGCGCGGCGTTTGCATTCCCCGACCACGTCTTGAATTTTTGTAGCGCCAAAGCCAGCTCTGACTCATCTACTGGTTTCAGAATATAATCAACGCTATTAACCTTAAAGGCTTTCAAAGCATACGCATCGTATGCTGTGGTGAAGATCACGGGTGCCTTAACAACGACTTGCTCGAAAATGGAAAAACTTATTCCATCCGCTAATTGAATGTCCATAAAAATAATATCCGGTGCTTCATTACTCTGCAACCACTGAACAGACCGCTTGATGGTATCCAAATTGTCGAGGATTTGCCAGTCGGGTTCCAATGATTTCAAAAGACGCCGCAAGTGTTGGGCAGCTTGCACTTCATCCTCAATGATCAGTACCTTCATTCGCTTTTAGTATGGGTAATCGTACAATGAATTTTCCTTCAGCCTCTATTACCTGTATGGCAGTGTCACTCAAAAACTTATATCGGTTGCGAATATTGTCAAGGCCAAGCCCTGAAGATGTTTCTAAATCAGAAATTTTCTTGTTGATCACGTTCTCTACAACCAAAAAATTACCATCCCTAAATATGCCAATGTGCAACGGATCATCTTTAGAAACAACGTTATGCTTGATGCAATTTTCAACCAACATCTGCAACGATAAAGGCGCAACCATACCCGCCGCGTTGTTGAGCGTCATGTCTATTCGCAAGCTGTCACCAAACCGAATTTGCTGTAAAAACAAATAGGATTTTAGAAATTTAATTTCTTCTTCCAGTGGCACAATTTCTTTTTCGCGCGTATCTAATACATAGCGATACACATCCGACAGTTGCTTAATAAAGGTTACCGCCTTCCCTTGATCTTCATAAACAAGATTCGTAAGGGCATTTAAACTATTAAACAAAAAGTGTGGGTTCACTTGATTTCGTAAAGCATCATATTTAGCTTCGATTCCTTCACGTTCAAATTTTTCTGCATTGATGGCCATTTG
>JBBRKB010000472.1:0-2667 GCA_038218385.1 Cytophagales bacterium
GAGTCTTTTCGCCAAATGCCGTAATGCTTGCTTGAAGTGCATTGTTAATACTAGCCTCAAAATCTGTTAAAACACCGAGGGCAAGGTTTATACGAGCTTCCCGCACGAAATATCCCGGCAGGTATTTATTGGTGAGGCCAAGTTTGGAGAGTGAGCTTTTGTATTTCTTAAGGTAGCCTTGCGCCTTCGAATAATTTCCGGCATTAAAGGACGCGTCTGATTTGGTGAGGAATTTTGTTTTTTGACCCCAAACCCCAGTACTCACCAACATTAAAACAATAAACCCTATATGCCACTTGTTTGCACGCATCATGTGTAGTAAAGATTAACCAACTAAAATTTTTCGTAACTATAAATCTATTAAAAAATTCAATGACATGTCCGGCAACCTCCGCAAAGTTATTCTATTCTTGCCTGATTGGCCTGAAACGCCTTTGGTTGGCAATTAAAAATTAAAAGACCGGCAGAAACATGGGCATAAGTGACCCTTGTCTAAAACGGAGCTTTTGCAAAGGATTGTTCTGCGGGAAAAATTTTCTCCCAGCCTTTTTGCAAGTAGTTAGCCACTATTCAATTAAGAATTCTTAAAGCAAGGTACGTGGTCTTCGCATAGTAAAAATGCGAACGGAATGCAGCCATCGCTATAAAAATAATTTATAGAATCTTACGGGGAGCCAATGTTGCATATTTTTTGATTTCCGTTATAGAAAAATATTTTTCTTTAAATCAAATCTTTTTGTGTTGATTTCTTTACATCTTTTTTTACATCTTTGTCTCCCTTTCAAAAAAACAAAGAGCCCATTCTAATGAACTTGAATTCAATGGAAGTTAGCTGTAGCACTGTATGGAACGATTGTCTTGAAATAATCAAGGAGAACGTTGGTGAAGAGAATTTTGGCACATGGTTTAAGCCCATCTCTCCTTTACGCGTTGACGGTGATGTACTTACCATTCAGGTTCCTTCACAATTTTTTTATGAATGGCTGGAAGATAATTATGTACCCGTATTAAAAAAGGCCGTTCACACGGTGTTGGGTGCCACAGGCCGGTTGGAGTATTCTGTTATTGTCGATAGTGGCAATCATCAAAATCCTCCTGTATCGGTAAATTATCCCAATGGATCGCGCAAGAGTAATGTGAATGGTGTGGGATCGGATGATTACTCACCTTTTACCTATAAAGCGCTCAACCCACATCTGGTCAATTCAAGGCTGAACCCCAATTACTCGTTTGATAATTTTGTTGAAGGAGACTGTAACAGGTTGGCGCGCTCTGCGGGAGTTGCGGTGTCTAAGAAGCCGGGCATTACTTCGTTTAATCCATTAATGTTATACGGTGGCGTTGGTGTTGGAAAGACACATTTGGTACAGGCCATTGGGAATGAGATAAAAAATAACCTGCCCGACAAAATTGTTTTGTATGTCGATCAGAATGATTTTACAAACCAGTTCTTAGGTGCTCTTCAAAATCATAAGATCCAGGAGTTTCAGAATTTCTACCTGCAAGTAGATTTGTTGATTCTGGATGATGTGCAGTTTTTGGCTGGCCGTGAAAAGACGCAGGAAATGTTTTTCCATATTTTCAATCAGTTGCACCAAAGCGGCAAGCAGATCATTATGACGAGCGATTGTCCGCCACGCGACATGAAAGGATTCCAGGAGAGGCTTTTGTCACGCTTTAAGTGGGGCCTCACAGCCGATTTGCAAGAACCTGATTTTGAAACCAAGCTGGCCATCATCCATCGCAAGATGCTGGCCGATGGAATAAAAATACCAACTGAAGTAGCGGAATATCTGGCGTATTCTGTAGACACCAACCTGCGTGATATGGAAGGTGTGCTTAATTCATTAATATTTCACGCAACATTATTAAAGAAGGAGATTGATCTGGAGCTGGCGAAGGAAGTGATGAAGAACATTATTAAAGAAATTCAATCGGATGTGAGCGTGGATTTTATCCAGAAAACGGTTTCCGATTATTTCAAAGTTGACTTGGATAACATTAAAGGGAAAATAAAGAAGCGCGAGTTTGTGATCCCGCGTCAGGTGGCGATGTATTTCTGCAAGCGCTACACCCAACTTACCTTATCGCTTATCGGTGAAAACTTTGGCGGTCGCGACCACAGCACCGTTATCCATGCCTTAGAGTCTGTTGAAGACATGATGAAAGCTGATCCTAATTTCAAACTTTCTGTTGAAGAGTTGGGGAAGAAGTTGAAGTCACGGGTAAGTTAGGCAACCATTCTGCAAACCCTAAAGTGACCTTTGCCGCTCACCTACATGTAGGTGCTTATGACGGCTGGGGGTTTCATTTCGTATATTTGAAATGGAAAAATTAAGAAGTATCCATAGCTAAAAATTGTGCGATGAAAAATGTTTCAGACTACATCACAGTTGATCCTGAAATACAAAATGGCCAACCCGTATTTACGCTACACGAGTGCCTGTTGAAACTTTATTCTGGCATTTGGAAAGTGGAATTTCTCTTGATGAATTTCTGGAAGATTTTCCAAGTGTAACCAGAGAACAGGCAATTGGCGTGATTGGGATTGCTCATAAGATTTTAACATCCGGCAATATTGAAAAAATTTATGAAGCTGTTGCTTGATGAAAATTTGCCCAAGAAATTTTCTCTGGCTTTTAAAATATTTGAATCCTAAATGGATCA
>JBBRKB010000473.1:0-2638 GCA_038218385.1 Cytophagales bacterium
CACGCGTTATCGCAAGTGAAATAAGAGATGACGGAGATAAGGGTTCATTTGTCACCAGCACACACGGCCCAATAGCAGCACAGGCATCATACGTTTTGGCTTGTGGTAAGTACAACGGATTTTCACCTTCAATGCTGCGCGAGCTCATATCGTTTCCAATGGTAAGGCCAACAATTCTTCCGGATGAAGTCACTACCAACGTGAGTTCAGGCTCGGGCACATCCCATGTAGAATCTTTTCGGATGTTGACTTTGCCACCATGTGCCACCACGCGATGGGGTGTTGCTTTAAAAAAAACTTCAGGGCGAGGAGCTTCATATACGCGCCCATAGAAATCACCACCACCGGCACCCTTCGATTCTTCCTGACGGCCTACTTTACTTTTAAAATACGTAACACCACACGCCCATACCTCCTGACTTTTTAACGGTGCTAGTATTTCATTGGCTAAAATAGTTTCAGCATCTGAAATAGGGTTTTCTGATTTTACCAACGCCTCACATTGGGTTGATAGATCATCCTGGTTGATAAATTCATCCCAGTTTATATTTTTATGATGATAAAATTTGCCTTCAGATTCTAATACTATTCCAGAGTGAACATGGTAAAGCTTCATACTAGTTAATAAATAAGTTGAGAATTAATAATAAGCGTTTGATTTTTGATGGTTAATGAAGATCTCTCGTCACCACATCACCCGATCCTCCTCGAAGAATATCCATGTCGGCTCCTAAGTGTGCTTGTTGAACATGGTCGATATAGAACTTCACATACCCGCGCGTTGCCATAGGTTCAGGTGATTTCCATTTTGCTTTTCGTTGCGCCAATTCTTCATCACTAATATCAAGATGTAGTTTTCTGTTTTGAACATCAAGCTCAATCATGTCGCCATTCTGTACGAGGGCAAGCGTCCCTCCTACTGACGACTCTGGTGATACATGTAAGATGACTGTTCCAGCAGCGGTGCCGCTCATTCTTCCATCCGAAATCCGCACCATGTCTTTAACACCTTTCAATAATAATTTTTCCGGAAGGTCTACATTGCCAACCTCAGGCATGCCCGGATACCCTTTGGGCCCCACGCCTTTCAACACAATCACGCTGTTCTCATCAATATCTAAATCAGGATCATCAATGCGTGCGTGATAGTCTTCAATGGTTTCAAACACCACCGCTTTTCCTTTATGTTTCATCAACTTAGGTGAAGCGGCGGAAGGTTTTATCACAGAGCCATTCTCACAAAGATTTCCTTTCAACACAGCGATACCTGCTTCTTCCTGAAACGGCTCGCTAAGTGTGGCGATTACATCGCGGTTATAGCAAGGTGCTTTTTCGTAATTCTCTCCTATGGTTTTTCCATTTACGGTAATGACATCATTGTGCAGCAACGATTTCAACTCTTGCATCACTACCGGCAATCCACCAGCGTAAAAGAAATCTTCCATTAAATATTTTCCGGAAGGTTTTAAGTTGAGAAGCAACGGTATCTTGCTACCGAGATCATCAAAATCCTTCAATTCCAAATCCACTCCAATTCTTCCTGCAATAGCCAGCAAGTGAATGATAAAATTTGTAGAACCCCCAATGGCAGCATTGGCAATGATGGAATTTTCAAATGCTTTTCTGGTCAATACCTTCGACAGTTTCAAATCTTCTTTCACCATCTCCACTATCCGCCTTCCCGACAATTGCGCCATCACTTTCTTACGTGAATCTACAGCCGGAATAGCTGCGGCACCGGGTAATGTTAATCCCAGTGATTCCACCATACACGCCATGGTTGAAGCCGTGCCCATGGTCATACAATGTCCTGCGCTTCTTGCTGAGCAGATCTCCACTTCCAGGATGTCTGCATCTGTATAATTTTCTGTCGTACGTTTTTCTTTTATCAACCAATTGAAAGATCCGGATCCAATTTCCTCTCCGCGAAATTTGCCATTAAGCATGGGCCCACCGGGCACCACTAATGTAGGCAAGTCAACACTGCAAGCACCCATTACCGTTGAGGGTGTCGTTTTATCACAGCCCGTTAGCAGAACAATACCATCCAGAGGATTCGCTCGAATAGATTCTTCCGTATCCATGCTGGCAAGGTTTCTAAACAACATGGTAGTGGGACGCATCATCGTTTCACCCAATGACGTAACCGGAAACTCAAGAGGGAAACCACCAGCTTCAACCACACCGCGCTTAACAATCTCAGCGAAATCACGAAGATGTCCATTGCAGGGGGTTAGCTCCGACCAGGTGTTGCAAATTCCAATAACAGGTTTGCCCCGAAAGTAATCATCGGGATATCCCTGGTTGCGCATCCATGAGCGATGCACGAAACCCATTTTGTCAGATTTACCAAACCATTCCTGACTCCTTAACTTTTTTGCCATGTTCAAATAATTTATGGGCTAGTTTAACCAAAAACTACCTAAGGCACAATAAATAACTGTCACACGGTTGCGGAGACATGAAATGAGTTCCCACATTGCTTCTGAAGTCTTGCCCATTACGAATTTGTTACGACAAGATTATCTCCATCAACAGCGCACAGGATGACCCAGACCCGTAATTTCATCACATTAATAATTGTGCTAACTTTAACCCATCACCTCTAAAAACCCAAAATGAATATTTTGACCCCAAA
>JBBRKB010000474.1:0-2616 GCA_038218385.1 Cytophagales bacterium
ACCACGCGAAGTTATTTTAAAGCGTACGCTTTCACAAGCGCGCTGTGGGATAGGCAGAGAGGCATATTCTATTAAACACAAAAACAGAATTCCTTTTTTTATGTTGGTGAATTATCTGGGAGGCCCGGGCTTGAATTCACGACTTAATTATTTGCTTCGTGAGAAAAGAGGCATGGTGTATTCGGCAGATGCAAATTTTACTCCGTATTCCGATACAGGAATGTTTAGCATTTACTTCGGCACAGAACCGCGCCAATTGGCCAAGTGCATTGCTCTTATCGAAACAGAATTGGAACGACTGGCCACTGACCTCATTGGCGTAAGGCAATTTTCTGCCTTGCGGGAACAGATCAAAGGGCACATGGCATTGAGCGAAGAGAACAATCTTGGCCTTGCCTTGATGATGGGTAGAAGTGTGCTTGACTTTGGTCGTGTGCCTACGCTGTTGGAAGTGTATGATAGAGTAGACAGAGTAGATGTCACTAAGGTACGCGATACGGCCCAACAGATTTTTAATAAAAAGAAAATGAGTTACCTGATCATGGAGCCTGATGGATCGGTGACGCATAAATAGTAACGAATCAAATGGAAATTGTTAACGGGTCATTAAATCAATATGCTGAAGATCATACCTCTTCAGAATCGAAACTTCTTCGCGATATTAATCGACATACCCATGTTAAAATTTTGAAGCCGCGAATGCTCTCGGGTCATTTGCAAGGGAGATTTTTGTCCATGATAAGTACTATGGTGAAGCCAAAAAACGTTCTTGAGATTGGAACCTATACAGGGTATTCGGCATTGTGTTTATGTGACGGGATTCGATCCGAAGGAAAACTAGTAACATTGGATATTAACGAAGAGCTGGAGACATACGTGAGGGATAACTTTAAAAAATCAGGTTATGCTGATCGTATTGATTACCGAATCGGCAATGCCTTGCACATCATTCCCCAGCTAGATCAGCAATTTGATTTGGTATTCATTGATGCCGATAAAGAAAACTATGCCCGCTACTTTGATCTGGTACTGGATAAGGTAACGATAGGCGGCTATATTCTGGCAGACAATGTGCTATGGGGCGGCAAAGTGCTTGACGAAAAAAAAGATAAGGACACACAGGCGATTGTTTCGTTCAATGAAAAAATCCAGAACGACTCGCGGGTTGAGAATGTACTTTTACCTGTAAGAGATGGGATAATGTTGATGCGTAAAGTATCTTTGTAAAAGCGATCGATTATTTTTTAAGCTTATGAAATTTTTACCCGCATTACTTTTTGTGATTGCATTTCCTTTGGCTGGCCAGACACCCCAGGTGCCACATAAAATGCAATTTGCCGGCATGACCTTAACCATCCGTGATGATGCACGGAAAGAGATCCAAAAAGATGTGGACGCGCTGACCCAATCGCCAAAACATTTTAACATTAAAGTGGAACGCGCCCGCACATACTTTCCCCTTATTGAGAAGGTTTTTAGTGAAGAAAAATTGCCCGATGATTTCAAGTATTTAGTGTTGCAAGAAAGCGCCTTGATTCCAGATGCCGTCTCTGTTTCCAATGCCGTAGGCTTTTGGCAGTTTAAAGATTTCACTGCTGTAGAGATGGGTCTCCGGGTTGACAAAGTAGTTGATGAACGGATGAACATTGTCTCTGCTTCTCGTGCAGCTGCGCGGTACCTGAAGAAGAATAATTATTATTTTAACAATTGGGTATATGCCCTTCAGGCTTATCAAATGGGAGCAGGCGGTGTGATGCGCATTGTTGATGATAGTGAAAATGGAGCGTCCCATATGACCATTACCAGTAAGACCTATTGGTATGTGAAGAAATTTATCGCCCATATGATTGCTTTTGAAGAAAGTACCAAGGGTGCTGGGGAAGTG
Organism: Cytophagales bacterium; assembly: GCA_038218385.1. Lineage (GTDB taxonomy): Bacteria > Bacteroidota > Bacteroidia > Cytophagales > Cyclobacteriaceae > JBBRKB01. The sequence goes on from JBBRKB010000474.1 coordinate 1,886, forward strand.
CAAATAGCAACCTTCGAAAGTAAAGGGAAGCAATCAACCTCCTTCTGGGCAAAAGAACTTGAGATTGAAGAGGAACAACTGCGTGCGTATAATAGGTGGATAAAAGGAAACAATATCCCGGATGACAAGGTCTATGTCATTGCCAAACCCGTCATAAATACAAATAAGAATGTAACCCTTTCAGGTTTGGCTAACGTCACTCCGCCTTCAACTGAAAATCTTGCCAAAGGAGTGAAAAGCACACGCGCCAGCGAATCTAAAATAAGAATCAATGGTGTCTCTGCTATTAAAGCGCTTCCTGATGACAAGGCAAAGACCTTGGCCGAACGCGCAAATGTGGATTTGTCTTCTTTTCTTAAATACAATGACATCAATAGTAGCGATCCGATAATTCCCGGTGAATTTTATTTTGTGGGAAAAAAACGCGGACGCGCCGATCAGGCCTATCATAAAGTAACCGAACAAGATAATTTGTGGAGGATAAGCCAACAGTATGGAATTCAGTTACGCAAATTGAAGAAGTTTAATCGATTAAAGAGTGATCGTGAGGTTGCCCCTGGCTCAACCTTGTGGCTCTCATCTATGAAACCAAAGAACGGTGGTGGAGGTGAGCTTCCGAAGGATGTTGTTGAAATAGATGAAGGAGAAACTTTTGCGTGGTCTTTACAAACACCTGAGCCGGTACCGGTTACGGATACCAAATCTATTGAGCTTCCCAGAACTGCGCAGGA
>JBBRKB010000475.1:0-2615 GCA_038218385.1 Cytophagales bacterium
TGTCCACTGCAATAAAGACTGGTCCAAATCAAGCCTCATGGATCTTGACTTCCTTAACAACTACAATGAATATCCGATCAGTCAATACGAGTATTCCACTGACACCCAACCCCCCTACATACACTATTGGTTTGAAGTGCCAGAGGTGAAATTGCCGGGCAACTATGTAGCCGTAGTTTACAGAGGATCCGACAAAGATGATGTTCTTCTTAGTAAAAGATTTATGGTGTATGATAACCGTGTCACATTTAACCGATCGGGCAGCCTTGTAGGTTCAGGCATGATGGCGAAAATTAACCAACAGCTTAACTTCACCATCAACTACAAGAGTATTGAAGTATTCAATCCGTTGCAAGATATTTCTGTTACAGTTCGGCAAAATCAACGATGGGACAATATAGCCACTCAGCTTAAGCCAAGTTTTGTAAGAGAAGGTTTTCATGAATTGGAATATCAATTCTTTGATCAGGCAAAGATGTTTAAAGGAGGAAATGAATTTCGCTTTTTTGATATCAGGTCACTAAATTATCCAGGACAAAACATTGAAAAGGCCAATAAGAAATCTAACCCTTATACGGCTTCTGTTTTTCCTGACAAAGCCAGGCGGGATCAAGTGTATTCACAATACCGCGACTATAATGGAGGCTATATTATTGATAATCTGGACTACCGAAATGTCTCTGCGTGCAACTATATTGAAGTTAACTTTACATTAGTTGCCAGCCCTGTGAAAGGGAAAGTATACGTTAACGGTGCCTTTAATTATTGGAACCTTGATGCGACCAACGAGATGATGTACGATTCACAATCTGGTGTGTATAAGGCAAACATTTTGTTGAAGCAAGGTTGGTATGATTACCAATACCTTGCTAAAGCAGACGGTGTTGACCCTACATACTATGAAGGTTCACATTATGAAACTGAAAACATGTATGAGATTTTCGTCTATTGGCGTCCATCGTATCAGCCACAAGCAGATCTGCTGGTAGGATATGTAAGACTGGGAGAAAATTCGCGCTAAGCGTAATTCACTTCTTGGTTGACTTCGCTGCGAATAGGATCGTTGCTGGCAATGTCAAGCATACCAAAACCTTTGTGGCAATACTGGCCTAACCCATTTTCGTAGACAAATTGCTGAACTTCTTTTGCTGCGTATAAAGTAAATGGAAACGTGTAGCCTCGAACCTCAAACTTTATATCGTTATCAAACATGGGATAAATTCTGGCAAACTTCTTATGCGTGGTTTGTATCCGTTGAATGTAAGCTGCATCTGGCACAATCTGAAATTTATAGAAAGAAGCCAATTGCTGCGCATCATATTTTTTTATGCCTTCCATTCGGGCAATAGTGGAATCATAGAGCAAATCTGAAAACTCATCAGACTCAGGCATGATAAATTTCTTGGCCCGTTCATCATTGAATGATGGTGGAATAAGAACAACGGGTGAAATGCAGAGGAATTTAACTTCATCACCAATAACAGCCGGCTCCTCAATCTCTGTACTTTCTGGAATCAGCTGTAAGTTTCCTACCATTATTTCGCGCTGTGCAAAGACCTGTTCTATAAAATAATCTAAAAAATCTTTATCCAGGCAAGCAAACACCAGTGTGACTTTGGACGAGTAAAAGTGCAGTCCCTTACGACTGATTTTGGTTTGCCCTTTGAGGCCTGAAAAATTGTAATGGAAATAATCTTTGTATACTGGATTCGGCCCGAATATTAAAATCCCCTTCACAAACTGTGCAAGAAGAAACTGATGATGGAATGGCACATACGCCCCCCTGTTCTTAAGAGAAAAAATAATCCTGGTTCTCAAAATCCCAAAAAATTTAGTTGGGGTTAAAAAATAACTAAGGTCAAACCCCGCTTCATACTGAACCCGAGCGGATTATAAAACTAACAAAAAAAAATAAAGGATCTAGAATTTTGATTGGAATCTTTAAACATTGAACCTGAAATGCATAATATCGCCATCCTGTACGGTATACTCTTTCCCTTCAATGGCCATTTTACCAGCTTCTTTACATGCCAATTCAGTTTTAAGAGACTGATAATCAGCTAGCTTAATTACCTCTGCTTTAATGAATCCTTTTTCGAAATCGGTGTGGATTACACCGGCTGCCTGGGGTGCCTTTGAGCCTTTTTTTACAGGCCACGCCCGTACCTCCTTCTCACCCGCGGTGAAATAGGTAATAAGGTCAAGAAGATGATAAGCGGCCCTTAATAATTTATTAAGACCCGATTCAGCAAGTCCATATTCATTTAAAAATACTTGTCTGTCTTCATCGGATTCCAATTCGGCAATTTGAGATTCTATAGCCGCGCAAATTACCACTACATCTGCATTCTCGCCCTTAACCTTTTCTTTTAATATCTCTACATATTTGTTTCCGGTATTGACGGAGGCTTCATCCACATTGGCAACATATATCACAGGCTTGGCTGTAAGCAACTGAAGATCGGCAATAGCTTCTTTATCATCTTTTGAGACCTCAACTGCACGGGCGTTTTTTCCTTCGAGCAAAGCCGATCGGTAAAGGTTAAGGGTAACCAATTCTTTTTTCGCTTTGGCATCACCACTCTTAGCTGCCCTTTCTACCTTGTTTATTTTTT
>JBBRKB010000476.1:0-2594 GCA_038218385.1 Cytophagales bacterium
TGTGGTTCCGCGCATGCGGACAATGTAGCGCCTTCGTTGTTAGGTGGTTTTGTTTTGGTAAGAGGGTATGACCCTTTGGATGTTGTGAGTATTCCAACACCGGAAAATCTGTACTGCACATTGGTACATCCTCAGCTTGAGTTAAAGACAGAAGATTCACGCAAAGTGTTGAAGATATCCATCACATTAAAAGATGCCGTCAAACAATGGGGGAATATTGCTGGTCTTGTTACCGGTTTGATGAAATCAGATTATGATCTCATCAGCAGGTCACTGCACGATCATATTGTTGAACCGGTGCGTTCGGTTTTGATACCCGGGTTTGATAAAATTAAATCCGTGGTGGCATCCAGTGGTGCACTTGGCTGTGGTATTTCCGGATCAGGGCCAACGGTATTTACATTAAGTTCAGATATGAAGATAGCACATGAAGTAGGAGAGAAGATTCAAAAAGAATTTAAAAACTACGGGGTAGATAGCGAAATGTATGTTTCTTCTATCAACCAAAAGGGAGCAGTTGTTATAGGTTAATTTGATCATCATGCAATTTTACAGTACCAATAATAAAAATCTTAAAGTAAGTCTTCAACAAGCTGTCACGCAAGGACTCGCTCCCGACAACGGGCTCTACATGCCGGAACATATTCCAGTGTTACCAAAAGAATTTTTTGACACGATCGAAAAGCAATCCTTTATGCAGATGGCATTGGGTGTGGCTAGTAATTTATTGGAAGATGATATTCCACATCAGGATCTTATGCGTATGATAGAACATACCATTCAATTCGATGCGCCGCTTGTTGCCCTTGAAGATGATGTGTTTGCGTTGGAATTGTTTCATGGTCCTACCATGGCTTTCAAAGATTTTGGAGCGCGGTTTATGTCGCAGTTGCTTGGCTACTATGCACAGCAGCAAGATCGTGAGATTGTTATTCTGGTAGCTACATCAGGTGATACAGGTAGCGCGGTGGCCAATGGTTTTCTGGGTGTGCCCGGAACGAAAGTGATTGTATTGTATCCTTCCGGGAAGGTGAGCGAAATTCAAGAGAAACAATTTACAACACTAGGCCAGAATGTAACAGCGCTTGAAGTGGAAGGCACCTTTGATGACTGTCAGCATCTGGTTAAGCAAGCCTTTCTGGATAAAGAACTTCAGAATAAATTTTTCTTAACATCAGCTAACTCCATCAACATTGCGCGCTTGATTCCGCAGTCGTTTTATTATTTCTATGCGTATGCACAGGTGAAGAAATCAGGTAAGCCGCTTGTCTTTTCGGTACCAAGCGGAAATTTCGGAAACCTTACAGGAGGATTGTTGGCGAAGCGAATGGGATTGCCTGTTGAAAAATTTATCGCGTGTACAAATGTCAATGACATAGTGCCAGAATACCTGCGCACAAAATTATTCCAACCGCGTTCATCCCAACAAACCATCAGCAATGCCATGGATGTAGGTAATCCAAGCAACTTTGCCCGCTTGCTTGATTTGTATGATCAAAATTATGAAAGTCTTTCCGCTGATGTGGTGGGCTATTCATTTACTGATGAGGAAACACGCACTGCCATGCAGAAGGTCTTCAAGGATTTGGATTACACATTAGATCCGCATGGTGCCATTGGCTATTTGGGTTTAAAAAAATATCAAAAGCAACACGATGGTTTTACAGGAGTCTTTCTGGAAACAGCCCATCCGGCAAAATTTGTGGAGGTAGTTGAGGACGTATTAAACACACACGTAGACATCCCCGAAAAACTGAAGCATTTTATGGCAGGCAAAAAGCTTAGCCAAAAGATGGATAAGCATTTCGATACTTTTAAAGAGTATTTGCTAAATAGAGGTTAGGTTATGAAGTGGTTATGGGTTCGTTATATCCTTCGTGAACATGCTTCATCAATTTTCCATCTTAACACTTCTGAGTAGTGAAGTAGTTGGGATTGGACAAAGCGAATTGCAGTCCAGCGTTATGCTTCACCTTGCCTATTACAATGATGATATAGAGCTGTTACAAATATTCTGGGGACTGTGGCTCTTCCCTTTTGGTTATTGGTTTACAAGTCAGGCATTTTGCCGAAAGTATTTGGCGTGTTGCTGATGGCGGGGTGCTTTGGCTATCTTATGGGTTTTGTCGGTCACTTCATGTTCGCAACATCGTTTGATGATTCCCTGTTGAAAACCCTTATAGGTATTCCGGCCTCTGTAGGAGAAATTGGGATTTGTTTGTGGTTGCTGATTGCCGGAGTTCGCGACAAGGCTCTGCCTCAATAATTACTTCTTCCAGCCTTGTTCACCTAAAAGGGGAACAAAGGCAAAATTCGCAAACTCTTCCTTCATTAATTTCCCCTGCACTTTGCGGATGCGGAGCATAAGTTGTCTTTCACGATCCCCGACCGGAATTACCAGAATGCCCCCTTCGGCCAGTTGATCTGTGAGCGCTTGAGGAACAACCGGAGCCCCCGCCGTAACAATAATTTTGTTGAAAGGAGCCTTGGCGGCAATACCTTTTGAACCATCACCATGAAAGAAATAAGGCCTGTATCCCATTTTGGGAAGAAAATCGCAAGTTTTTTCATAGAGTTTTCGGTTGTACTCTATA
>JBBRKB010000477.1:0-2583 GCA_038218385.1 Cytophagales bacterium
GATCACACGTGAATCTTCATTTGAACGCAAAGTTGATCTGACAGCCCAAACTGTAAGTCTGGATGGAAGTGCAAGTGGTACCAATAGAAATCAAAAGTCATATACCATGAACATTTTAGAAACCCTTGTGTTCAAGAGAGCGTGTGTGATTTCTACAGGTATTTATATGCCCGTGTCTGGTAAAAAGAAATTTACCAGCGACAGGCGCGAAATGATAATGAACTATGGTAATGGCGAATGTGATAGCCAGGTTAATGTTCAAATTGGCAATTATACCAGAGCTATAAGTGTTAAATAGAAATAGTTGATAGGATAGTAGGCAAAGAATCAAAAAAAGGGTTGGCGAAAGTCAACCTTTTTTTGTCTCTCATTTCTTGAAAATCCATTGGGAATAGGGATTGGATGTCCGTTCTTTGCACCTTAACTAACGGTGGCATGAGGCAATACCTGGATTTGATGCAAGACATACTGGATCGCGGCACAGCAAAGGGCGATAGGACAGGAACCGGAACGTTATCTGTTTTTGGTAGGCAACTACACTTCGATCTTTCTAAAGGGTTCCCTTTACTCACCACAAAAAAACTTCATACGCGTTCGATCTTTGTTGAGTTGCTTTGGTTTTTAAAAGGCGACACCAATATCCAATACCTTCACAATCATAATGTAACGATCTGGGATGAATGGGCGGATGAAAAGGGAAACCTAGGACCTGTTTATGGACACCAGTGGAGAAGTTGGCCGACACCTAATGGTGGGTCCATTGATCAGATCACAAACGTGATTGACCAGATAAAGAAAAATCCTAATTCGCGAAGGCACATTGTTACTGCATGGAACCCGGCAGAAGTTGATAAGATGGCGTTGCCGCCCTGCCATGCGCTCTTTCAATTTTATGTGGCTGATGGTAAGTTATCTTGCCAACTGTATCAACGTAGTGCTGATTACTTTCTCGGTGTGCCCTTCAACATTGCATCGTATGCTTTGCTCACCCATATGGTAGCACAGCAGTGTGATTTATTGCCGGGTGAGTTTGTGTGGACAGGCGGTGATGTGCATTTATATATGAACCACATGGAGCAAGCGCACTTACAATTGTCGCGTGAGCCTTATGAGATTCCGCAATTAAATATTAAGCGAAAGCCAGAAAGTATTTTTGATTATGGGTTGGAAGATTTTGAGATTGTGAACTACCAATCACATCCAACGATCAAAGCACCCATAGCCGTGTAAGGAGGGTTACCACTGTTCAGTTCGCGAGAGGATTTTTAAAAATAGCCTACGTAAGCTGCATCTGTACGTAACTATCAATTTCTAACATAGAGCAACACATCCATTAATACATTTCGCGGAAACGCGTATGAAAGTCCTTTTGCTACATACGATTTTCCTGAATCCGAAAGTAAGAATGAAGCCGAGTTGGGCACACTCATTCCCCATGAACCCGAAGGTTGAAGTTCGCCAGGAAGAATTAATGCCATGTGGCCAACACCACTACTGTTCAGGTAGATAGCGACTACTCCTTTTTTTGAATTTGCCGCTTGTTGGGCTTCCTTTAATGCATCTTGATTAAATGCCTTACCTAACGTTTTCCACTTTGTATCACCTTTAAGATATTCCGCTATTTCCTCTATCAACATATAGCGACCTAGCTTCTGAGAGTAAAAATCATTTACCTGATAAACAGTATTGACCGATTCCCCTACATACTTGCTGCACGGGTTGATTGCCGCTCCATTGTCTTTGCACGCCATGAATGATTTCAGCGATTCATCAAGAGATTGTTTCCAATTGTTGTTCAATGTTTGGCTTTGTGCAAGCGTGGTACACATTAGGATAAACACGGTACTTATAAGCGTAGAATAATTCACTGAAAAATATGTTTTCATTTTCTGTCGGGTGTTTTTTGTGCTGACTAAAATAGCAATACTTATCTCAAGATCAGCATAATGTATCTGAGGTGTAATGTATTTTGAAAAATTGAAGGATTATTTGATTGAGGGCTGCGCTTAAATAGTGTGAATTTATTTTTAAATTGATTCGGGTTAAATTTTAGTCTACTAAATCTTTTGTGACCGAAGTCGAAGACTATTTCCAATAACCGAAACTGAACTTAAACTCATAGCCGCTGCAGCCAGCATAGGGCTTAACAATAAACCAAAGAAAGGATACAACAAACCGGCCGCTATTGGAATTCCAGCTGTGTTATAGATCAGTGCAAAGAACAAATTTTGTTTGATGTTGCCCATCACTTTTTTACTGAGGTTAAATGCTTTAAGAATACCTTTCAAATCTCCTTTTACTAAAGTTACACCAGCGCTTTCAATGGCAACATCTGTACCCGTACCCATTGCAATGCCTACATCACTTTGTGCCAGGGCAGGGGAGTCATTAATACCATCACCAGCCATGGCCACTTTTTTACCTTCTGCTTGCAAGCGTTTTACTTCATCCAGTTTGTTCTCCGGTAGCATGCCTGCTTTAAAATGTTCAAGGTTCAACTCGCGGGCAACGGCTTCAGCGGTATTAGCATTGTCACCGGTAAGCATAATAACTTCAATGCCATTCTCTTGTAATTCCTTTATT
>JBBRKB010000478.1:0-2571 GCA_038218385.1 Cytophagales bacterium
TATTCCGTAGAAGGCACATTTGAACTGAAAGCTGATGACCCACGCCGTGTGCTGCAAATTCCGAGGGAAGCTGTGAGCCTGGCCGGACTAGAAAAAAACCCACGTTAAAGATATAAGCGTTTTGAAAATGGATTTAAAAAGAACAATGTGTAAAATAAATAACTACAAAGTTGCCTGGCTGATAGCTTTTGCCATTGTAATGATGGGAAGTTGCAAAGATCCGTACAACCACGATCTTGATCTTTCGAAACTGGACTACGCCAAAAGCGATATGCCTTCACCCACAACTCTTGACGAATGGCTACTCAATAACTATACATATCCATACAACATCGATGTGAAATACCGCTGGGATGGAAGTGAACTGGAAGTGAACAAAACGCTTGTACCTCCCATGGTAGACAAAGTGCAATCCCTCATGAATGTCATTAGCGATACATGGATAGAACCCTACGTTGAGGAGGCCGGCGATGCCTTCTTCAAAAAATTTGCTCCAAAACAATTTGTGTTAGTGGGAAGCCGCAATTATAATTTCAACGGAACATTTACCCAAGGGACAGCGGAGGGAGGCAGAAAAATTGTCCTCTATTCATTAAATATGTTTGAAGATACAGACCGTGAGAGCGTTCTTGACCAAATGCATGTTATCCACCATGAATTTGCCCATATACTTCATCAAAACATCTTATATCCAAATGAATTTAAGACCATAACACCTAGTGCATATACCGCTGATTGGACCAATATTTCTAAAGCAGTGGCTCATGAACGAGGTTTCATAAGTCCTTATGCTATGTCAGCGCCCGATGAAGATTTTGTTGAAATGATTTCGTTCATGCTTATATATGGACACCGTGGATTTGAACGAATGATATGCAACATGCCAGCGGAGGGACAGGCAAAAGTTCGGCAGAAGCAACAGATTGTTATCAATTATTTTACAAATGTCTATAAAATAGATTTCAGTTCGCTTCAAAATAAAACGGAGGCCGCCATTGATGCACATGCACCCAAATCGCTGATTGGGGAACTTGGTTTTGGGGGCGCACAAAACTTTAATGTAATCAACATTGACCCAACCCTATTACCTCCATTGCCTGCAGGCTTCATGACCATCTATAACAACACCGCCAACGGGCTTGCTTCAGTAGATGGTGCGGGACGTGTGTTGGACAACATTCAACTCAGGTTCGTTGGTCAGGGTCTTATGTTTTTACAATTCACCTACCACACCGGTAATGGCAATCTTGTTATGGACAATTTCTACTTTGGAATCGAGGAAAATGAAAATCATATTTTAACCTTTTCACCAATAGGAATTGGTGGTGATGAAAATAGTAAAATCATCGAATCGGGTGTACAACCCATGTTGGATTACATTACTGGAAACACTTTTTTTCTTGATTGGATACCGAATGACTCAGCCGGTTGCGTTTTTGATTTTGGTGGGATTTATCCTCAAGAGACACCTGGCGCATTCTCTTTTGGAACGTTGGAAGTTGAATAAAGAATTGATAACTAAGAAATGAAAAAGATAATCTATCTGTGCACGTATGTCAGCCTATTGATGCTGACCGCTTGTACAAACCGTTACGAAAGTGTTTTCGATGATAGCGCTGATCAACGTGTAAAAAAAGCCATTGAAGAATATCGTTCAGCCTTATTGGATGCTCCGAACGGATGGAAAGCCACAATCTATCCCAGCGCCGGCGGGGGCTATACCTTCTATTTTGATTTTGATGAAGACGGCACTGTTACCATGATTTCCGATTTCAACACCACAACGAGCGGCACAAGCATGAAAGGCACTTTTGTGATGAAAGGACTTCAACGCCCAACCTTAACATTTGATACTTATTCATACATACACATTCTCTCCGATCCGGATCGTGCAGTAAATGGTGGCGAGAATGGTGTAGGACTAGGGTCTGACTTTGAATTTGCGATCAAAAAACAAAACGGTGATTCACTTACCCTTGAAGGGATTAAACGCAACACAGAAATAGTAATGGTAAAGGCGTCAGCACAAGAACGTACGGCTTACCTAAGTGGTGTGTTGGAGCAAAGTATCACGGATGCCATAAACTACTTTTCAAGTACGCCCTACAGTTACCTGGAATTAAATGGTATAACCTTTTTCTTTTACCCCGACAACGCCTCTCGATTGTTAAATACCTTTACCGTGGGTCAAAATGAAGCAGTCTTACAAGCCAGTGAAACTTATGCCTTCACACCAACGGGTTTCAGTTTAAAAAATCCGGTGACCATTGGTGGCACTACGTTCCAGGAAATATTTTGGGATGCGGCGCAAAGCAAATACTATATCTTAAACGGGACTCAAAAATTATATTTTCAACCATCTATTGTCCCACCTATTCCTTTGATTAAGGAATTGGGTTTCCTGCACTCATTCATCTACATGGAACCACAAAGCCTTGATGCTCTTCTACCACAATCGTTTAAAGATATTTTTGAACAAGCAAAAAATGGTGTGGCAGCAGTGCCTTTATATGGTTTGATACTTGACGACTTCTCACTCGATTTCACTGATACCAACACCATGTTTATCAG
>JBBRKB010000479.1:0-2535 GCA_038218385.1 Cytophagales bacterium
TCCTCACGTTTCTTCGGGTTTCCAAAAAGATGGTTGGCAGCTACCAAGGCGGCCACCGAGCTTGCTGCACTTGATCCCATACCACTTCCCAGCGGAAGGTTTTTCTTGAGGTAAATGGAAACACCTGCATCACTATTGATCGATTTAAGAAATTCAATCACAGCAACGCTGGCCGTATTCTTAACAGCCTCCATGGGAAGACGCCCTCCGTCACCTTCAATTTTTTCAATAACAACCCCCGGCTCATCACGCAAAGTCAACACAACTTCATCGCCAGGGCTCTCTACTGCAAATCCAAAAATATCAAACCCACAAGACACATTAGCTACGGTTGCGGGTGCATATGCTTTTACTGACTTCATTTTTTTAGCTTCAAGTTTCTAGCTGCTGGTTACTAGCAGCGTATGTTATTATTAATCTAAACTGCATAATGCCCTATCCTTATCACATCAGCGAATACACCTGCTGCTGTGACTGCGGCACCTGCACCAGGTCCACGGATAACCATCGGACGTTCGTGATAGCGTTCTGTTGTGTACAAGATAATGTTGTCACTTCCTGATAAAGAATAAAATGGATGCTGGTCGTTAACGGATCCCAATTGAATCTTTACTTTTCCATCATGCAACACGGCCATGTAGCGAAGCTTTTCGTTTTTGGCTGCTGCCTTCTTTCGCATTTCCTCAAACGTATCATCATTCTTTTTCAATTCAACAAAAAATTTATCAATCGCCATCTCGCCCTGGCAAGATTCCGGAACAAGGTTTTCAACTTTAATGTCACTGGGTTCCATATCCCAGCCTGCTTCACGTGCCAGGATTAAAATTTTTCGCGCTACATCCATGCCGTTCAAGTCATCGCGCGGATCAGGTTCGGTGTATCCCTTTTCTTTAGCTTCCATCACCACGTCACTAAATTTTCTACCCTCCACAAAAGAGCTGAAAATATAGTTCAACGTTCCGCTCAACACGGCCTCAATAGAAATGACCTTATCACCACTCAGCAACAAATCGTTCATGGTGTTGATGACCGGAAGCCCGGCGCCAACATTTGTTTCATATAAAAATTTCACACCACGCTTCGCTTTAATTGCCTTGAGTTTATTGTAATTCTCCAACGATCCGCTGTTCGCTTTTTTGTTAGGCGTTACAATGGCAATGTTCGCTGAAAGAATAGATTCATAATGCGTTGTCACCTCTTCGCTTGACGTGCAATCTACAAAAATACTATTGGGCAAATTAAGGTCGATCATCGTATCAACATAGGCCTTCATGCTCATGTCCTTACCATTGGCGATCATCTCGTTTACTGCTTTATCAAAAGCAAAACCATCTTCATTGAAATGCATTTTGCTGCTGTTGGCAACGGCTACAACGGATACTTCAAGTTTAGCCTCGGAAGCAAGTTTGCGGTATTGATCTCCCATCATTTGAAGCATGGCCTTGCCAATGAGGCCTGTGCCGACAAGAAATACGTTAAGCAATTTACGGTCGGAAAGAAAGAAAGCTTCGTGTAATGCATTCAAAGCTTTTGAAATATCAACTTGCTTTAACACCGCAGATATATTCAACTCAGAAGAACCTTGGGCAATAGCAAAAACATTCACACCATTTCTTCCCAATGCACTAAACATGCGTCCACTTGTGCCGGGATTATGTTTCATGCCTTCGCCCACAACGGCCACAATCGAAAATTCATTTTCAACATGCACCTCTTCCATCTCTTTGCTTTGAATCTCATATTGAAATTCCTTTTCAATAGCCCACTTCGCCTGTTTGGCATACTGACTTTCAATAGCAAAACAAATAGAGTGTTCGGATGATGCCTGACTGATCAGGATGACATTGATCTTTTCAGTGGCGAGTGTTCCGAACAAACGCATAGACACCCCTACCACACCAACTAGACCGCTGCCCGCTACATTCACAACACTCACGGCATTCATAGAAGATATGCCTTTGATAACTTTTCCATTGGTAACATCGGCACTGATAACCGTTCCGGAAAAACCAGGATTAAAAGTATTCTTAATCCATATCGGAATTCCTTTCGCCATAGCTGGACGCATGGTGGCCGGAAAAATTACCTTCGCTCCAAAATGTGAAAGCTCCATGGCTTCCTCATAACTCATTTGCGGAACTGTAAACGCTTTCTTCACCATTCGCGGATCAGCGGTCATCATACCATCCACATCTGTCCATATCTCTAAGGACTCTACCTGTAGGGCTGCCGCGAAAATAGCAGCGGTATAATCTGAACCACTGCGACCCAGTGTAGTTGTTTCACCACTCTCAGATGTACCAATGAACCCAGTGATTATTTGAAGGGACGTGTGTTGTTGGAAATATTCCTGTACCTGTTTATTCGTGGTTGGAAAATCAACACGCGCGTAACCAAAATGGGTATCGGTTCTGATCACCTTGCGGGCATCCAGGAACTCGGCCTTCACACCTTTGTCCTTTAATCCTTCAGCAATGATATAGGCAGACAATCGCTCACCAAAACTCATAATGTAATCTAACGTGCGGGGTGTAC
>JBBRKB010000480.1:0-2496 GCA_038218385.1 Cytophagales bacterium
CTACATCTTATCCCCTATTCCCTTCTCATCTCTAAGATCGGGCAAATAGTTGATGGTATTTAAGAAAATACATTAATTTTAGAAAAAATCAACTTTACAAAAGATGTACGAAAAGGATCCCGTAAAGATTTTTGTAGTCGAAGATGACCCGGCCTACACCAAATTTATCAAGTACGTATTAGGTCTCAACCCCGACTATGATGTAGAATTCTTTACTACCGGAAAGGAATGTTTGAATAACCTTCATAAAAATCCATCCGTGATTACATTGGATTATTCGTTGCCCGATATGGCCGGCCAAGATGTACTCAATCAAATCCGGGCAGTAGACCCCAACATAAATGTGATTATTGTTTCTGCACAGGAAAAAATTGGTACTGCTGTAGAACTTCTCAAGTCGGGCGCATATGATTATATCAGCAAAGACCATGAGACAAAAGACAGGCTGCTCAACTCCATCAATAACGCGCGGAACAAACTTTCCCTGATCAAAGAGATTGATCACCTGAAGAAAGAGATATCGGAAAAATATGAATTTGAGAAAAGCATTATCGGCACGAGTGTAGCTATAAAGCGTGTGTTTGACCTGCTGGAAAAAGCGGTGAAGACCAACATATCCGTTTCCATATCTGGTGAAACAGGAACAGGTAAAGAGCTGGTAGCGAAAGCCATACATTACAACAGTAAAAGAAAAAATAAACCCTTTGTTGCTGTCAACATTGCAGCCGTGCCCGATACATTAATTGAAAGTGAATTGTTTGGTCATGAGAAGGGAGCCTTTACAGGAGCCATCACAAGAAGGATCGGAAAGTTTGAAGAAGCCGAAGGCGGTACAATCTTTTTGGACGAGATTGGTGAGATGGATCTCAACCTTCAGGCAAAATTATTACGCGTACTTCAGGAAAGGGAAATTACTCGCATTGGTGGAAATCAAACCGTCAAATTAGATGTGCGTATCCTGGTGGCTACGCATAGAGATTTGGCTGAAGAAATCAAGAATGGAAAATTTAGGGAAGATTTGTACTATCGCCTTCTTGGTCTTCCAGTTCACTTGCCACCCTTGCGTGAGCGAGGCACTGATGTAATTATGATTGCCAAACATTTCCTGGATCAGTTTGCCAAGGAAAACCAAATGCCCAAATTCAAAATCACACCGGAATCGCAGGAGAAATTGCTGAACTATCCGTTCCCTGGTAACATTCGTGAATTAAAATCGATCATTGAACTTTCTGCTGTGATGGCTGACGGTGAAACCCAAGAGATAAGACCTCAGGATATAAGCTTCAATAGTGCCGCCAGAGTGGAATCGTTTTTATATCAGGAAATGTCCATGCAGGAATATATGTACAGGATCATTCGCCATTATCTTAACAAATACGACAACAATGTGCTGGATGTGGCACAAAAACTTGATATCGGAAAATCCTCTCTTTATAGGTACTTGAAAGAAATGGAGAATGCCGGAATCTGATGAAGCAAAAGAGTATATCATCAAAAGGGACGAAAAGTCTTGACAGTTACATCAAGCGAGGAGGTTTCTATGAAGCCGTTGTTGAAGAAGGAGCCGACATTATCTTCATTATAGATTTTGATGGAAAAATACTCTACCACAACGCATCCGTTCACACTAACCTTGGCTATCGTTCCAAAAGCTTGATTGGCAAAAGCTTTTATGATTACATACTTCCTACTACCCTTCCGGACTTAAAAAAGAAATTAGAGCAAATTCAAAAGCGCGCGTACACCCAGACTGTGGAATTTCAGTTTTTGCATAAAGATCGTTCCTATCGTTTTTTTGAATTCAATGCCATTAACCTAAAACACAAAGAAGGGCTCAAAGGGTTTATCCTCGATTGCCGTGACATTACAGAACGGAAACATGATGCTGAAACACTTGTTCAATTAGGGAAAGCGAAAGAACAATTTCTTGCCAACATAAGCCATGAAATCAGAACACCTATAAATGGCATTGCGGGTATGGCAACCTTGCTCAGCAAAAACCAAAACCCAGAAGAGCGCGAAACCTATTTAAGCGCTATTATGAACTCTGCAGAAAATCTGAAGGTGATCATCAACGACCTACTCGATTTGTCTGCCATTGAATCGGGGAAGTTAAGATTTGAAAAGATTCCCTTCAACCTTACCGATCTACTACCATCGCTTATCAACACCTTTGCGTATCAGGCGAAAGAGAAGAAAATAAAACTGGGATACGCCATTGATGACAAGCTTAATAAAATATTTTTAGGTGACCCGGTTCGATTGAACCAGATACTAATTAATCTCATAAGCAACGCAGTAAAGTTTACACATTCCGGCTCCATTCAGGTAAGTTGCTCGCTCGAAAGGGAGCAGCAGTCAACGTGCTGGATCCGAATGGAAGTGACCGATACGGGCGTAGGTATTCCGGATGAAAAACTGAATACCATATTTGAAAGCTTTAGCCAAGCTGATGCCAGTGTGACGCGGAAGTATGGAGGCACTGGCCTTGGCCTC
>JBBRKB010000481.1:0-2445 GCA_038218385.1 Cytophagales bacterium
CGAAAGGATTGATAACTGTAACAGATCAATCGAATATTGGAAAGCCTGAAAGTGGCCCGGCTATTCAGGTTACATTTTTATTCACCATTAATGAAGAAGATTTTACTGTTGATGCACCAGTAGTTTATCAATGGACAGATCCTGTAAAGGGAGAACTCTACCGCCCATTCGAAGTGGTGCCACCTGTAGTAACGAATGTTGTGAACAAGGTTATTGTATTTGCGAATGAGGAACCGCGTGATCTCATGGTCAATGTAAGAGCCACAGGCAAGCAGGTGGAGCATGCTAAAGTTTATTTGGAAGTGCCAACCGGATGGAGTTTCACACCGAAGGTATTTGATTTAAATTTTGCTACGGTCAATGCCGATGTTAATAAAACATTTAAAATAACACCGCCACACAACGAGTCCACCGGAAGTATTAAAGTGATTGCCGAAGTGAATGGTGTGCGGTACAACAAAAGCCTGGACGAAATTTCTTACGATCATATTCCATCACAGATTTTACTGCAAGCATCGGAAGCAAAGGCTGTGAAGGTTTCTATACAAAAGGAGGGAAGTATAGTGGGCTACATTAAAGGTGCAGGTGATGAAGTGCCAGCAGCTTTGCGTGCGACGGGATATGAAGTGTGGGAAATGAATACGGAAGATGTGACCGATGAAAACCTTAAAAAACTTGACGCTGTTATTTTTGGTATTCGGGCATTGAACACCAACGATCAAATACCACGGTTCATGCCTACTGTTTTGAATTATGCAAAGAATGGTGGAACCGTAATCATGCAATACAATAACAACAATGGAGTGGATATGAATAGGTTTGCACCGTACCCGTTAAAACTTTCACGCAATCGTGTAACAGAGGAAGATGCAACGGTTCGTATGATCGCGACTGATCATCCTGCCTTGAACCATCCGAATAAAATTCACTCATCTGATTTTGATGGATGGGTACAAGAGCGTGGTTTATATTTCCCCCGCGAATGGGATGCTGCTTACACACCTATTTTATCCATGAACGATGCAAAAGAAAATCCGTTGGACGGAAGTATTCTCGTGGCGAAATATGGGGAAGGATATTTTGTTTATACAGCGCTGTCCTTTTTTAGAGAGCTACCAGAAGGTGTTCCGGGGGCTTACAAATTATTTGCCAATCTGGTTTCTTTAGGAAAACCTAAGACCGAAAAAATGGTTGAAACAAAACACAAGAAAAAATAATATGGAAGAAGAGAAACCTCCCGTCTTTCAAAAATGGTCAGCTTGGTATTGGCTCGTCATGTGTATGCTTGTAGTTGAAGTAATTCTTTTCTATGTCATCACTCAATCATTCGCATGAACTACTTTGATTGGATTGTACTCTTCGGTGCATTGCTTTTCATTGTGCTTTATGGGACGCTGAAAACACGTGGCAGCAAAGACATTGAGAGTTATCTGAAAGGTGACAACACCATGAAGTGGTGGATGATTGGTGTTTCTATTATGGCCACACAGGCCAGCGCAGTTACGTTCTTGTCGACACCTGGGCAGGCTGTAGAAGACGGTATGAGGTTCATTCAATTTTATATGGGCGTGCCCCTTGCCATGATTATTATTTCGGTGACCATGGTGCCCATTTATTACCGACTCAAAGTCTTTACAGCATATGAATATCTGGAAGGAAGGTTTGATTTAAAAACACGCACATTAGCAGCTGTGTTTTTTTTGATTTTGCGTGGTCTCTCTGCAGGTATCACCTTGTTTGCACCGGCTATAATCTTGTCTACCATTTTAGGATGGAACATCATTTTAACATCCTTGATGATTGGCCTCTTGGTAATCATTTACGTTGTGTCGGGCGGAACACGTGCGGTAAGTTTGACGCAACGTACACAGTTGTCTGTGATCATGGGTGGAATGATTCTGGCGGGCATTATGGCATTCGTTATGTTGCCCGATCATATCAAATTCTCAGATACCATCTCACTGGCGGGTGTATTGGGTAAATTTAATTTGATCACTACCGGTTTGGAAAATGTTGAGACCCATTCCTTTTGGGATAAAGTAAAAGCCATAGCTTCCGATCGGTACAACATTTGGTCGGGCCTGGTGGCCAGCACATTTCTTTTTCTTTCTTACTTCGGTACAGATCAATCACAGGTAGCGCGCTACCTGGGCGGACGATCATTGCGTGAAAGCAGAATGGGATTGATTTTTAATGGCCTGCTAAAAGTACCTATGCAGTTTATTATTCTTTTTATTGGTGTGATGGTTTTTGTTTTCTATTTGTTTAACCAACCCCCTGTTTTTCACAATCAGGCCTTGAAGCAAAGGGCCATACACGCTGGTGCAGGCCCTGCTATCGAAAAGTTGGAGCGTGAGTATGATAGCCTCTATATTCAAAAGCAGTTGGCTGTTGAAGACATCGTCAGCTATTCACGAAAGGGTGATGAGGTGGCAGTTCAAAAAT
>JBBRKB010000482.1:0-2425 GCA_038218385.1 Cytophagales bacterium
CATCTCTTTAAGAGTTTCTTTATTTATGGAAATGGCGACATCGTTTGTAATTATAAAACTGCTGTGTGTGGCCGACATGGAAGCAGGCAGAGGTATCAAAGATGCTTCAGCAAGATTGGTTTCTATTCTTTTTTTGTTGCACGAGGCCAGCATAAGGCACAGAACCACGGGCAGGAAAATGACTTTCTTTAATATAAAATGATTCATGTGGTTATGATGGTTTGTTGATGGAATATGAAATTTCGCAATCCTATTATTCGTTCTGGTATAGTGGCCTTAAGTGATAGTAAGATGCTGTTTGAAAATTGAGAAAAATAACAGCGCACACCAAACGCACACCGGAGTTTTGTTGTGTCTTTAATAAATTTGTGATGCTTACGGCCAAGGCAAGGCACAATCTTCATCTGCGATTTTATTCTTTTTGTCCATCCTATGGCCTTTTGAACAATAAGTATTTATTTCGCACCGTATTGTACGGTCAGTAATCCATGTTCCGTTTAGTTGTCATGAAGCAGATATTTATTATTTCAGGTCTTATTTTTCATTTAACCAGTATGTCCACGTTTGCACAATCGTCATTCGTTGATAACAATTTGGTGATTTATGATCCATTGTTTTGGAGGGATCAGCTCAAGCTTAGCGATTCTCAATCCAAAAAGATCAGGGAGATTAATGTAGAGTATTACGAAGGGCTGATTACCTTTTACAAGAAGCAGGGAAAAGATGCGGCTTCTATGAAAGCCGAAATAGCGAAGCAACTCACAAAGCGCAGTGAAAGGATTTGGAATACATTCGAACCACGCCAACGCCGGAGATGGGAAAAGTTACGACAACAAGGGCTGACATTCCAAAGCAGCTTATAACCTTTGCGTCAACCTTTTATCGACTAATTTTTTGGCTGGCGCGTTTTGGTGGGTGTTGATTTTTTGTATTTTTTGAATTTCGATCCTGTTTTCTTCAACTCATGGATGCGTGATACACCTACTGTAAACGAGACAAAAATATCCGTACGGCGTCCATAAATATCATAGACCTGCTCAAAGTTTTTCACCTGGGTAACAAAACTTTTATTTCGTGCATCGGCAAAATAAAGATTGCCGCGCAGGTCGAATGAGACCCGCATTTTTTCAGACACATCCCAATCAGAGCGTATGCCCAACGAGCCAAAGAATTGAATAGGTTTAAAGTTATTCTGACTGACAATTTCCTGGTCATGGATATCAGGCACGATCACGCCATCATATTCTACAATGTATTCTGGAGGGAGGGAGGATTTTACTTCATCGGGAAACCACATTTTGGATGATTCATGGCTTATCGTTTCACTTCCCTTCAAAAGAAGAGAAGCACCCACCGAACCGGCCAGGCTTACTCGGAAGAAAGAGAGATCGATCAGGTGAAGTTTCATCCCGATAGGCAATTGTAAATAGGTGAGGTTGATTTTTCGATTGCCCACCTGACCACCAACTGTATTGGCCATATAAAAATTTTGGCCAATAGATACTACGCTGGGGTTTGTAAGGAATCCGTAGCCTTCAAAGTCAATACCCAGGTCAAATCCGATGGGAACCCACTTTATATCATAGCGGGTTTGATAGCGTGGGTCTATGTTTATACCCTTGTCGTTGGTGAGCGGTATGGTGAAGCCAGTGAAAATGCCGGCAGAAACCAATGTCTGCGCTGATGCATGGCCAAAGAGAGAAAATAGAATACAGAACAAGCCTGTCTTAAGTGTCATCGGGCTTCAAACTCAATTAAAAAAAACGGAAATTAAACATTATTCTTACAAAAATGCGGAACTACTTCGTTGGTTTGACATGAGAGGCTTGGAAAATCGTTTATTTTTGGTGCACATATAAATTGATTGGATTGAAAGATACAGTATCGGCTTCTTTTAAAGGGGTTCAATGGAAGGGCAATGTGTACGTGGGCCTTTTCCTTCACATGGTTCTTATGATGGTTCTTTACAGCATCTGCCGTGTGGCCTTTTATTTCTTCAATACAGATTATTTTCCGGGGATAAGTTTTCAGCATTTTTTACGGTTGATGTGGGGAGGGTTTCGGTTTGACCTCGCAGCATTGTTATATGTTAATTCAGCTTTTATTCTCTTTTATATTCTTCCTTTTAATTGGCGGTTTGAAAGGTTGCCTCAGCGCGTGGCCTCGGTTTTTTTTCTGGTAACAAATGGGTTGGCCTTGCTAGCCAATGTAGCCGATATGGTTTATTATCGGTTCACACTTAGGAGAACTACCGCGGAGGTATTTGCCCAATTTCAAAACGAAACCAACGGAGGGAAACTCATTTTTCTTTTTCTGATTGATTACTGGTATGCCGTTGTATTCTGGTTACTGCTCATGGCTCTCATGATTTTTTTTCATAAGCGTATTCGCATGGAAGGACCAAAGCTTAAAAATAAAATCTCGT
>JBBRKB010000483.1:0-2424 GCA_038218385.1 Cytophagales bacterium
GATCATCAGCCTGTACAATCTGTTGGTATATTTCGCGATACGGGAGATCAAGAATGTGTACTACATTTTTTACATCCTTAGCGTTGCCTTCTATACCTTAAGCTTGGATGGAATTGGTTTTCAATACCTCTGGCCTAACAACCCGGAATGGAATGATTATGCAGGTGGAATTTCGTTATATCTGGTTATTCTTTGGTCACTCATTTTCACAAAGAAATTTCTGAGTACAAATGTGAATTCACCGCGACTGGATCGCATCCTGGTGTGGACGATTGTAGGGCGCACACTTTTATTTATTGTTGAATTATTTTTCTTTCCTCAATTCTTTACCTATCGCAACATTGAGATTATTCCACTTTCGCTGATTTTTTATGTAGGTATACGAGTTTGGGCGCGCGGCTATCGACCCGCACGGTTTTTTGTGTTGGCCTATGGAATACTTTTTATTGGTTTTTTTATTCGGAGCTTAGTGTATTTCAATTTTATTCCGTTGACCACCCTCTCACATTACAGTCTTCACATCAGTTTTGTGTTAGAGATGTTGCTACTAACATTTGCCCTTGGTGATAGAATACGCATTTTAAAAGCTATGCGTGATCGGGCCATGAAGCGGATCATTAGCCAACATGAAGACAACATGAAGCTGAAGGACAAGGTAAATCGTGAACTTGAACATAAGGTGCATGAGCGCACGCTTGAATTGGATAGCAAGAACCATGAACTGGAAGGCAGCAATCAAAAATTGGTTTTGCAAGCAAAAGAAATCAACCAGATCAATTCTTTACTCGACCTGGATAACTGGAAATTAAAAAATAGCATCAAAGAGGTACTGAGCGAACGGCTTCAAAACAAGACGATGGATTATAGTCAGTTTAAAACTCTCTATCCTGATGAACTTTCTTGTTACAGGTTTCTTGAGCAGTTAAAGTTTACCAAACCTTATAGTTGTTTAAAGTGTGGTAATGAAAAATTCTTCAAGGGAACACAGAAGTTTGCCCGGCGCTGCACAAAATGTGGGTACAATGAGTCTATTACAACATCCACGATTTTCCATGGCATTAAGTTTCCTATTGAGAAAGCCTTCTATATAGCGTATTTGGTGGTAAGCCATAGAGATGATTATACATTAGAGGCTCTGGCTCAGGAACTTGAATTAAGGTTAAACACTATCTGGCACTTCAAAAATAAGGTATCTGCATCCATTACCGATTTGGAAATACATGGAAAACGCCTACATGTATCCAAATGGGAGGAGGTCATCCTGGCGCACGAAGAAATCAAACCACAAAGCCGAATCAAGGAAGCCAATAAATTTCCTCAAGGTTAAATTCTCCGCTTTAATATTCATGTTTTTTATCCGTTAAACTGAATGTAGAATCTCTCAGTTCTATGGCAGAAATCGATTGAAATCAATGTTTTTATTCCGCAAAACTTATCCATCCAATCAGTCCGGAATTTAGGGCTATTTCAGCTAATTTAAGAGAAAAGATTACCCAGGCTGCTTGCTTTGATCCTAACTTCATTGCATAGACACAAGAAATAGTATCCATAAAACTTGTGTTAATACTATATGAAAGGATTATATACCCTATTGATTTTCATGGCGTTAGCTCTCTCTTCAATGGCTCAAACCAGAACCATTTCGGGGCGTGTTACATCATCTGATGATGGACAACCCATGCCCGGAGCTAATGTAATTGTTCAGGGCACAACCAAAGGAACGACCACCAACTTGGACGGAAATTATACGGTCGATGTCGAGCCTTCAGAAAATACACTTGTCTTTTCTTTTGTAGGCTACCAGCCCGTTACTGTGGATATCACCACCAAAACAACTGTTGATGTGGTGATGGATCCGGATGCTGCAAACCTGGAAGAAGTTGTGGTGATAGGGTACGGTGTAGTAAGAAAATCTGATTTGACCGGTTCGGTTTCATCTGTAAGAGGAGGCGATCTTACCAAAATCCCTGCGGTTTCACCCATGCAAGCCCTTCAGGGAAAAGTGGCTGGGGTACAAGTGACAAGTTCTTCGGGAGCGCCCGGTGCTGGTGTTGTAGTTCGGATACGCGGAACAGGCACATTCAATAATTCAAATCCGATATATGTAGTCGATGGAGTTATTCTGGATAATGCAGACTTCCTCAACCCGGGCGACATTCAATCCATAGAAGTGTTAAAGGATGCTTCAGCCACTGCGATCTACGGATCACGTGGTGCCAACGGTGTTGTGATGATCACCACACGCCGGGGCACAAAGGGGCAGGAAGCGCCTATTATTAACTTTTCAGCGGAATACAGCATTCAAAAATTACAAAAGAAAATAGACTTATTGAGCGGACGTGAGTTTGCCTTAGTAGCGAATGAGATCAAGCCGGGTTCTTATAACAATGTAGATGTAGTGCCGAATACGGACTGGCAAGATTT
>JBBRKB010000484.1:0-2399 GCA_038218385.1 Cytophagales bacterium
TACCCGATTTAAATTTTAGTGGCAAGGACACTCTTGCGTGGAAGGGATTTGATGGCTTTGTGTATTCCATCGCTTCAGCAAAAGTTTTCATTACCATTACGCCCGTAAATGATGCGCCGGAAATTATTGCGTTGGAGCAAACTGTATTGGATGTTAAAGCGGGTGAAGGACCTGTATTATTAAGCGAGTTGTTTGAGGTAATCGATGTTGATAATGATAGTTTGAAAAGTGCTGAGATTGGATTTAGAAGACAAAATTTTGTGGTCGATGAAGATATCTTACTATTTACCAACACGGCTAATATTACGGGAAAGTATACAAACGGAATACTTACACTTACGGGTAAGGCTCCTATAAAGGATTATGTGGATGCTATTCGAAGTATCAAATATGATAACGTTTCAAAAGTGTTTACATCTGAAGAGGTGCTTAAGACTATTTCCTATAGTGTTTCAGATGGTATACTGTTAAGTGCTATTAAAGACCGTGAGATAAAACTAATTGATAGGATTGAAGATATAGAAATTCCAAATGGCTTTACACCAAACAATGATACGGACAATGACTATTGGATTATCACCGGCCTCGACCGATACCCCAATGCAAAGGTACGCGTGTTAAACGTTCAAGGGCTTACGATTTTTGAAAATGAGGGTCAATACAGCGGATGGGATGGAATGATAAATGGCAAG
Organism: Cytophagales bacterium; assembly: GCA_038218385.1. Lineage (GTDB taxonomy): Bacteria > Bacteroidota > Bacteroidia > Cytophagales > Cyclobacteriaceae > JBBRKB01. Next base: position 693 of record JBBRKB010000484.1, read on the forward strand.
CCCGTGCCGTCAACAAGTTATTACTACACCATTGATCTTAACCTGGTGAACAGAAAAAAAATATACAAGGGATCACTAACCATTTTACACTAAGTTATGCGGATCCTCTTGGTTTTGTTTATCGTTTTTGGTTTTCATCTTGCTGTCGCCCAAATTGTCCCCAATAGCAACCAGCCGTTTCAATTTGCTTCTGCGTACAATCCAGCGTTTACAGGCGTTGAGGAGTTCACTAGTTTGAAATTTGGTTATCGCCAACAATGGGTTTCGTTTCCTGAGTCACCTCAATACCTGAATTTATCGTTTGCCAAGCGTCTGAATCAGCCGGTTGATATGATTCATAATGCCTTGTATATTCCAGGTGCACCACAGGCGGATGAAATCCCAAAAGGGAAAAGGATAATCAATGCTATAGGAGCCACATTGGTCAATCAGAAATTCGGAATTTTTGAAGACCTTGATATCGGCATAACCTATTCGCTACAAATTCCATTAAAGAAGAAAACCTACTTCTCTATTGGTCTTGCACCTGGTTATAGCAACTCGAAGAGCCAGCTTGATAAGATTGTCACAAAGGATCCTGATCGATTAATTGCTGATTTAAAAACTCAATCCGGATCACAATCAAGGATAAGTTTACGAGGAGGTATATTGTTATTCTCCCCTAAGTTTTATCTGCATGCCTCTTTGCTTCAGATATGGCAACATACCATTAGCGAAGGGATTACCGATCAGGGTTACCACATGGTAGCAGCCGGGGGAATTGGATTTAATTTCGATCTGAATGCGAAATTAACGATCAAGCCCTCGGTAGCTGTTCTCGTTGATGAATATAACAATTTCGTAAATGATTACGGATTCAAACTTTATTTTGGAGATCAGATTTGGGGAGGGTTAACGTATCGTGACTCTGGCTTTGGAATTATAGTTCTAGGATACGAGGTTAACCATCTGTTGGGGTTGTCGTATTCATACGAACTGGCTACTGGCAATCTTAAAGGTGCTAGCAATGGAAGCCATGAAATCGTGATTGGGTTGAAACTTTCAAACTTCCGTAGGGCAAATCCATACACATGGTAAGAATTTTGTTTTTTTTATTTTTGGTTGCTTTCGTCCAGACATCCACCTTTGGTCAAGGTCAAGGGTATGATTTCACCGAACTGGAACTCCTGCCTTACAATGTCAATACAGAAGCGAACGAGATAGCGCCGCTCATGTCACCGGACGGAAAATTTCTTTTTCTCGCCAGGTCGCTTTGGGATTACAACGTGGGAGGTAAGTATTCAGGTCACGACATTTGGGTGTCAGAGCTTTTAAATTCAGGATGGCGAAAAGCTTCTAACACCTTGATGGATTTTAACACGAGTGGAAATGAGGCCATCATTGGTGTCAATGAAAATGGCATGGGTGTATATTTCATGAAGACCGTTGCAGGTAAAAATGTTAATGGTATTTATTATGCGAAACGTGTAAAGGGTGTTTGGGAGAAATCAGAATTTATTAGAATAGAGGGTCTTGAAACATCTAAAAATATCGGCTTTTATATGCACCCTGATGGTGCAACGCTTTTGATCACGATGAGGGCAAGTAATGGTATAGGCGCAGAGGATATTTATGTGTGTTTAAAAAACAGCGATGGAACCTGGGCCAAGCCTAAAAACCTGGGTAGTTCTATAAATACAACAGGCTATGAAATTTCCCCCTTTCTCT
>JBBRKB010000485.1:0-2397 GCA_038218385.1 Cytophagales bacterium
GCCCAACGATATTCTTATAGATGGAAAGAAAGTTTGTGGTGTGTTGATTGAAAACCAGCTACGGGGTGAGACTATTTCCCACTCCATTGTGGGTATTGGACTTAATGTTAACCAAGTGGATTTTCAATTTGAGAACGCAACTTCATTAGGCAATTTGACAAATAAAGTTTTTGCCTTGCCCACCTTGTTAGAAGACCTTCTTCATAAAATTGAGATTCGGTACATGCAACTTAGAAGTGGCCAGCATAATAGCATGAGTCATGATTACATCAATCGACTTTATTGGCGTGATGAGGATCATGTATTTTCAAGCGACCCATTAGAATTTTCTGGAACGATAAGGGGAATTGATAATACAGGAAGACTCATCATTGAAACACAAACAGGCAACCGATTTTTTTCGATGAAAGAAGTTACCTACGTGAGGTAGCCATGGCCTTACACACATGCTTCTTCTAGAGCCTCTCTTAAAATTTTCGCAAACGTTTCGCTTGTCTGCGCTCCCGAAACCCCATACTTCTCATTGATAATAAAAAAGGGCACGCCTGTAATGCCCATCGAAGCATATTGTTGCTCTCGCATTTCAACATCCTTAAGGCGCTCGGGGCTGTCCATAATCGACTTGGCAAATTCCCTTGGCATGCCACTAGTTTCGGTAATCTCTAAAATTGTTTCTTCCTGGGTAAGGTCGATGGCATCTGTAAAATACGCTTTGAAGAATGCTTCAGTGAGTTCCTTTTGAATACCCAAAACTTTTGCCCCCACGATGAGCGCATGCATTTTTCGCGTATTGGGCGAAAGGAGTTGGTTCTTTAAATTGAATTCCAAGCCCTCTTGTTTGGCAACATAGGCCGTTCTATCCAACTGATGGTCGTATTGTTCTTCACCACCAAATTTATCTACAAGATGTTCGCGCAGGTTAATGCCGCTCTGCGAAACCGATGGGTTTAATTCAAAGGGATGATACTCTATTTCTATTTCAGTCGATTTAGGAAGTTCATTCAAGGCATTTTCCAACCTTCTTTTTCCGATGTAGCACCAGGGGCACACCACGTCCGATACCACATCAATTTTCAATACAGCCATTTTTTATGTTTGGTTATTAAGCTTTTGAAACACCGCAGGCCAATTATAAAGTTCAATACCAACCTCACAGAGCACTTTATTTTAGGTATTTTAAAACCTATACGGTATTTTTGAGGTTAATTAGTTGGCTTAACAAAAACCAAACATGACAGTAGACGAAAAATTAAAATTCAAAGTTAAAGACATTTCACTTTCTGCCTGGGGCCGAAAAGAAGTGACACTTGCAGAGGCAGAGATGCCCGGCTTGATGGCTATCCGTCAAGAATACGGATCTTCGAAACCCTTGAAAGGCGCCCGCATTGCAGGTTGTCTTCACATGACGATTCAGACGGCTGTGCTCATTGAGACGCTTATGGAATTAGGCGCTGAGGTAAGCTGGTCTTCATGCAATATTTTCTCAACGCAAGATCACGCAGCAGCAGCTATTGCAGCAGTAGGTATTCCGGTTTATGCCTGGAAGGGTATGAACGATGAGGAATTTGATTGGTGTATTGAACAAACGCTCTTTGCTTTTAAAGATGGCAAGCCACTCAACATGATCTTAGATGATGGTGGTGATTTGACCAATATGGTGTTAGATCGTTTCCCTGAATTGGTTCAAGGCATACGCGGTATTTCGGAAGAAACAACTACCGGTGTTCATCGGTTGGTTGAGCGCATGAACAACGGCAAGTTGCCATTGCCTGCTATCAACATTAATGACTCTGTAACAAAATCTAAATTTGATAACAAGTATGGTTGTAAGGAATCCTTAGTGGATGCCATACGCCGTGCCACCGATGTGATGATTGCTGGTAAAGTAGCTGTTGTGGCAGGATACGGTGATGTTGGAAAAGGTTCTGCTGCATCATTGCGAGGTGCCGGTGCGCGTGTTATCGTTACAGAGATCGATCCGATTTGTGCGCTTCAAGCGGCTATGGATGGATTTGCTGTGAAAAAAATGGAGGATGTTGTAGGTGAAGTGGACATCGTAGTGACTACTACCGGAAACTGCGACATCGTAACAGGTGCTCATTTTCAAAAAATGAAAGACAAGACCATTGTGTGTAACATTGGTCATTTTGATAATGAAATTGATGTTGCCTGGTTGAGAAAGAACGGAACATGGGACAACATTAAGCCTCAGGTTGATTTGGTAACTTTATCAAGCGGAAAGCAAGTGATCCTTTTGGCTGAAGGAAGATTGGTGAATTTAGGTTGTGCTACAGGACAACCTTCTTTTGTAATGTCCAACTCATTCTCAAACCAAACCATTGCCCAGCTTGAGCTTTGGACCAATACGGATCAATATGAAAACAAAGTGTACATGCT
>JBBRKB010000486.1:0-2286 GCA_038218385.1 Cytophagales bacterium
ATGACATGGAAAAGAAAATTTCCGCAGTTGGAATATCTAGGAAAGAAGCACTTCAACGACTGGGCAAATATGCCGCCCTTACCGCAGTGGGCACATTTTTGATTTTGGAACCTATGAAAGCACAATCAGAATCGCCTACTACTACACCACCTAATGGGGGAGATGACCCTTTTAACCCTTAAATATTAGCTTTCTAATTTACTTAGCCATTAGACCAAAACATTTTTTAAAAACGGCAAAGAGTTTCATACTTTGGTTTGAAAAATCCAATCAATATCTGGTTGTTTCAGAAATGATCAAACACTTGATGGAGGTGTTCCTGACAACCCCCAACAAGGCCTCTTTTATTAGGCATCTACAACAGCTCGACGGCACATCTATAACGCTTGCTGCAACCTATTACACTGAAATCAGCACCCTACTTAACAGTGTCAACACCGTCACAGAAAAGAACACTGAAATTAAAACGCTACCAGCGGTTCCAAAAATAGAAAATGCGGTTCACTATGCTTTTGCCTATGCAAACTTAAGGGTTAATTATGGGTCTCTAAAACTTCAAAATTTAATCCACCCGCAGTACTCCCACGCAGCAGTTGACAAAATTAAAACCCCCGAAATTATTGTTGATATCTTTGAAAAAGATAATTTGAGCTATCTCTTCATAAACCAAGCTTATATTGGGCAATATTTACCCTCAGAATACCACCTCTTGCAAGGTCAATTCTCATTACAGCTGATCAACACACTTTACAACAAAACTGAAGCGGATTGGATCGCCACCTTTCATGCCTCCACAGTGTGTAATGCTAAGGAAGCCATTATGATTATTGGCGCCTCCGGGAATGGGAAAAGCACTTTATCTGCAGTACTCATGGCCCACGGATTTGATCTCCTCGCGGATGATTTCACGCCTTTACTGGCAGAGACAAAAGAACTGTATCGGGTGCCATCAGGCATCTCCATTAAAGAAGGCGCCTTTGAGATTTTAGAAAAACTGTATCCTGATTTTGAGCACTATCCTATTTATAAAAGCACCTCAAAGGCGGTTCCTATCAAATATATTCCGCCTGCTCAAAATTTTAACAGTGCCGTGTCGCATTTACCATGTACAAAAATCGTCTATGTAAACTATGACCCCACAGCGACGTCACATTTGAAAGCCGTACCGACAGAGAAAATTTTGGAAACCTTGATCCCGGAATCTTGGCTATCACCCTTGGCACCCAATGCGGCACTGTTTTTAGAATGGCTACAAGAACTCACCTGTTATGAGCTTACCTATGCGGACAATGCGGTAGCAGTTTCGAAATTTTCTGAGTTATTTAAAAGGTAATTCATTAAATGTCCGTTGTGTTGGTTATTTTTGAAAATGCTTAAATCATAACTTTGACCAAGACTTCCGCGCATTCCACATTACAGCTTATGGCTGACATCTTAAGTTTTGAGACTAATGGTGTCGCTCTTATGTCCCTTTTTAATACTACTGAGACCAATTGGGATGCAGTGGTCACCATCGCCAGTCAGCATTTGATGCTTCCAGCGCTGTATTGCCAACTCAGGGCAAAAGGGTTGCTGTCCTATATTCCGAAAGATCTAGAATTGTATTTGGAAGAATTAACAGCCATCAACCGCAACAGAAATGAGGTTTTAATCACCGAAGCTCACGCCATTTCAGAACTGTTTCACAAATCACAAATCGACCATGTTTTTATAAAAGGGTTGGCGCTTATTGCGGGCCATACTTTTAAGGATCGTGCCGAACGGATGATTGGCGACATTGATATTTTAGTAGCACCAAACCAAGTGCAACAGGCCTTTACCCTTCTTGAAGTGAATGGTTACACCCAAACAGTGGCCTTTAATTATATACAGAAAAATTACCGTCATCTCTCACGGCAAATCCATCCTGAAAAAATGGGTGCTGTTGAATTGCACCATGAAGTTTTAATCCATAAGCACAGACAGCTCATTGATACCACCTCTTTACTTGGGAAAAAGCAGTACATAGAAGGCCTCTTCGTACCCGCTGCTGAAGACGCTATTCGCATTGCCATTTTCACATCGCAAATCAATGATAAAGCGCATCTTTTTGGATACATTAAATTCAAGAGCGTCTATGATTGCTTAGGGTTGGAACTTCATCAGAACAAGGAATTGCTTCATGTTTTATCATCTCAGAAACATGCGCAATCTTTTCTAGAACTCTCAAGCCTCTATTTTCCTGAACTTAAGCCCTTTCAAACCAATGGTTATTCGAAATTTCTAAAATCGTTTTACCTATTTAAA
>JBBRKB010000487.1:0-2269 GCA_038218385.1 Cytophagales bacterium
GTTTCTGATTCACGCACCGGAAAGTTACATCGAATTGAAAACAAAACAGTAAGCACATACATTGAAAATAAGATGGGTGTAAACGGTTTGCTATCTGTTGATGAAGATTTATTTCTGGCAGTGAAAGACACACTTTTTAAAGCCGATAAAAATAAAACATTAACTGTCGTTACAACAGGCATGGATGAAAGCAGCGATGGGGTTGCACAAACCGCTGATAAGGATTTTATTGTGTCGTGTTGGAATGGAGTCATCTATTATATAAAAGCTGACGGCAGTAAATCTGTTTTACTTGATACACGAGTTGAAAAATCCAATACAGCCGATATAGGATTTGACCCGGTAAACAAAATTATTTACGTTCCCACTTTTTTTAAAAATACGGTTGCAGCCTATCAATTAAAGTGAGCAACTCCTTGCGTTAATCGATCTAGCATTCATTTTAGTAGCGGATTGAAAATCCATTTTATCTGTAGTTCGTCATTAGAAATGGCGAACAGCAAAAACAGCAAAATGAAAGGTGGTATTCGGGAGATTTTGTAGCAAGATGGGTCACATAAAATTTATTGGCATTATTTGGCATAACAACACCATTTTACATAAATAAAAAAGAAAGGAAAAACTTTTGAGTTTTAATTAGAAGTGCTTATACTTCTAATATTTCAGAATATTAATTATCTAAACAATTTTTTATGAAAATTAAATTTTTTCATGGAGTAGCTGTTATTTTTTTGACAGTTCTCATGTTTTCTTGCAAAAAGGAAGACCCAATGCCTGCTGACCCGACCTCAGTTGCCGACATTGACGGTAATATTTACACTGTCGTGAAGATATGTGATAAATTTTGGATGACCGCAAATCTGAAAACAACCCGCTACAATGACGGAACGGAAATTCCTACAAATCTTACCAACACGCAATGGGAGGCAACCACTGCTGGAGCATTTGCCATTTATGATGCAACTGAAGCGAATAATGCCCTCTACGGGAAATTGTATAATTGGTTTGCAGCAAGTAGTGGTAAATTAGCACCAACAGGCTGGCATGTAGCTACAGAAGCTGAATGGAACGAATTGGTTACTTGTTTGGGAGGCTCAGGTGGTGCAGGTGGAAAAATGAAATCAGTTTCTACATTATGGGAAGCGCCAAATACTGGTGCCAGCAACAGCAGCGGCTTCAGTGGCTTGCCCGCAGGGTTCAGGGGCTCCTCCAATGGATCGTATGCGTCAAAGGGAACAGTCGCTAATTTCTGGGGGTCAGACCAAAGAAATACAACTCAAGGCGAATATTTACAGTTGACTACTGCTTTTGCATCAACTTCCACGAATGGCGCTACAAAACAGTTTGGTTACTCTGTGAGATGTGTAAGAGATTAGAGCTTTTATATATTGATAAGTCGATGATTGCTCCTACTGGTCTTAGATACTATCATAACTTCCAAGAATTTTGATATAATTTTTTCACGAATTTTGTTTTTTATACATCATCATATTATTTTTTTTAAGGAAATAAGATAAACTCTTTTTTAACATGCTACTTAGCTGTTCGACATTTCCAATGTCGAACCATTACAAGTGCAGAATTGAAATATAGCAGTGGTCTCGCGTTCTATCCACTGCCGGAAGGGTTGCCACTCCGCACCTGCCGGGGCTGAAAATTTAAATAGCTCACAAAGGCTCCTAACATCAACAACCCTTTCCATAATGGATTGGCGTTGCTAAGAACTTGAGCAAATGAAAGGGTAATTCAGAAAATCTCCATCCTTGAAAATGTCAAATTCAATTTGAATATTTCAAGGATGGTAAATACCTTCGTGTATGATTACACGAGGGCTTGAACCTGGGATGCTTCGCGCACTAAGCGCCTTTCCGGCTATTGTACTGTTAGGCGCACGCCAAGTGGGAAAGACCACCTTGGTGAAACAACTCACGGGCAAACTCAAAAAAAAGATCCACTATATTGATTTAGAGCGACCCAGCACCTTGGCTCTGATTAAACGTGAGCCGGAAGAATACTTTGCCACCTACATCAACGACTGTGTGATTATTGACGAGGTACAAAGAATGCCAGAGTTGTTTCCGCTGTTACGATCGCTGATAGACGAAAAAAGAAAGCCAGCCCGGTTTAACATTACAGGCTCGGCCTCTCCCGATTTATTAAAAGGCGCATCAGAGAGTTTAGCAGGCAGGGTAGTGTATCATTATCTCAATCCAATCGGTTTGCATGAACTGCCCGATACTATTAGCACTAAGCTGCATTGGCTGCGGGG
>JBBRKB010000488.1:0-2236 GCA_038218385.1 Cytophagales bacterium
GCCGGTGATAAGGGCATGTTCGGTTATGCTAAACATCTACTCGCATCTATTAAACAAAGTGAACTCATGCACTATAGCATTTCTATGCAACAAGATGTCATTGAAAAAGAAGGATACATGCTGATGATCGCCAACGCAAATAAATATGGTACGGGCGTGCGAATCTCAGAGGGCTCTATTTCCGATGGTAAATTTGAGTTATGTAACGTGCAAAAGATAGACTTGGAATCGGCAATCAAGGCGGGGCTTACGGCATTGAATGTGTTTGTAGACAAAGAAATGTTTTCAGATGTTATTAGCTGTAAGGTTGCCACAATAAAAATTGACCATAAGGCTCATTTACAAATTGATGGTGAGTATATTGGAGAAGTAGACACCATCACTGTGGGAATATTGCCCGCCGCGCTATCGGTGATTGTTAATGATGAATAAAAAAGAAACACCCATATTGCTTAGCTTCTATGGACTTTCGAATGGACATAAAAATCTGTTCTTCGGAATGTTGGTCTATACACCACGCCAAGATCTTTCCTTTAAAAATTACAGTTGGATAGAGAATTTCAAAACCATCGTTGCCCTGTATCGCACACACCCCATCGCTCACCAAGATTTTAAAATGACATTTGACCACGGCATTATTACCGGAAAGACCGATCGATCGGGTTCGTTTTGGTGTGAAGTGGATATGCACGAAAAGCAATCGCAGTTACGCTCGATTATGCTGACTACGACGCGGCAAGAAGTAATGCTAACGGAAAATCTTTATCCTAATAAGATCCATGCCGTCACATCTCCAACCATTGTTATCTCTGACCTAGATGACACACTGCTTCATTCGTTCATCAGCAACAAACTATGGCAAATTAAAACGCTGTTGTTTACAACGGTTGAAAAACGAAAGGCTGTGGTGACGATGAAAAAACTCATTCAGCGATTTTCACAACTGGGAGCAGACCCCTTCTATCTTTCGAACAGCGAACAAAATTTATACCCCATGCTGTACCGCTTTCTTTCCTTAAATGAATTTCCGCAAGGGCCTTTGTTCCTCAAACAATATGTGCGCGTTGATAAGATGATTGTGCGAAAACTTCTGCGAAAGAAAAATCTTCACAAGGCTACTATGCTCGAAAAAATATTTGATCTTTTCTCGGATAAAAAATTTATTCTTATTGGCGACAACACCCAGCATGATTTGGCCATCTACACTGAAATAGCCGCGAAGTATCCCGACCGTATCCGGTACATCATCATTCGGGAAGTGCACAGACGGAAGCGGACAGAAGTGATGGCCAACCACGCGCGGAAAGAATTGGCAGAACACGGAATTGGTCTACACTATGACAGTGAGTTTCCGGATGATTTACCTTGGGTTTTGAATTAGAAAACTGGATGCGTTTCTAAAAATCAAAAGCGTATTAAGAATAAGACATTATTCCTATATTTATAGGAAAACTGTCGCACATGGAAGAAGCACTAAAAGTTTTAGGCTTAGAGATACCTAAGAAAGGCTCATCAACTGATTATTTCATTGACCTAATTGAAAAAGGAATTCCTAAACGTTCTCTCCAACGAGCCAAACGCGCTACCGGCTTTACCTATGTTATATTAGGTCGATTGCTCTCCGTAAGTGCAAAAACCATCGAACGCAAAAAACCCAACGAACGCTTTGATGATACAGCCTCCGAACGTCTGATCAAGCTAGCCGAAATCATAGCGCTGGGGCGAGAGGCGTTAGGCAGTGACGAAGCATTGCAGCAATGGTTACTTAGGCCACTTAGACCACTAGGAGGTAAACAACCCGTTGAGATTATGAAAAACATGTATGGCCTTGAGGCGGTCAAACAACTTTTGGGGCGGGCTAAATATGGCGTGTATTCATGAAGGTTTATCGTCTGGCACGAGCAGCCTATGCCGGCTTAGATGGAGAGGGTGCAAGATTATTTCCCGGGCGATGGAATGCAGAGGGGAGTCCATGTGTCTACACATCATCGTCTCCTTCACTTGCACAATTGGAAGTAATGGTAAATCATGATGACTGGACGATATTTGAGCGGTTTGAATTCAGATTGCTAACCATTGAGGTAAAAGAATCGAGACTCTTAAAATTTAAAACCGAAGATTTGCCATCTCGCTGGCGATCACAAATGATAACTGAATCAACACAAAGATTTGGATCAACACAATTACATGATTATACAAAAATAGGTTTTGCTGTTCCGAGCGTTGTGACACCACA
>JBBRKB010000489.1:0-2230 GCA_038218385.1 Cytophagales bacterium
AATGAAGACCGCTTCGCAAAGGCTTACGCAGGTGGAAAATTTCGCGTGAAGCAATGGGGGAAAATAAAAATCATCAATGGGTTAAAGGCAAAAGGAGTAAGTAAGAATTGTATTAAATCGGGTCTTAAAGAAATTGACGAAGACGACTATCAGGCTACGCTTAAAATCCTCCTAGAAAAAAAAATAGCCTCCAACACTGAAAGCAATCCTTTTAAACAACGCGATAAAATTGGCCGGTATGCCATTGCAAAAGGTTTTGAACCCGAACTTGTTTGGGAGATTTTAAAAGAACTTATTCCTATTCAGGGCAAATAGGTATTGAATGGATATGTAAAATAAATGACATTCCCTGTTGTTCCGTTGTCCTAAGTTTGTGAGGGATCGTTAATAAAAATTCCCATGACATATCATGTTTATGAAATACCTATTTGTGGTTACGCTTTTATATTTGCTTGGTGTTGGCTAAGTGCACAGTCAGGTTTATAATCTAAAGAAAGGATTGGCACTCGATGGGTATAACCCTGTCAGTTATTTTGATCATAAACCGATGGAAGGAAAACCCAATTTTAAATATGTTTACAAAGGTTCAACCTATCATTTTACTGGCGCGGCAAGCATGGCAAAATTCAAAGTTAATCCGGAAAAATACGCACCTGCCTACGGTGGCTGGTGTGCATATGCCATGGGGGAGAATGGTGACAAGGTTAAAATCGATCCGCAGACGTATAAGATTACCGATGGCAAGCTGTATTTGTTTTACAACTTTCGGGGCACCAACACATTAACCGATTGGAACAAAAACGAAAAGAAACGAAAAGAACGCCGACATTAACTGGAAGAAAATCGAGAAATAATGGCATTAAACCATTTTGACAAGCGGTACTCCTCTTATGTATTCAAATGATCTATCTTTGTTGATTGCCCATTCTATATGAATCTGAAACAAGCTTGCATTAATATCCTTGATCAGTTGACGGATTTAACTTCGCAAATCGAAGAGCGAGATTTTTATAAACCCGTTGCTTCGCTTAGCCAGTCAACAGTCGGTCAGCACTTAAGGCACACGCTCGAATTTTTCGTTTGCCTTGAAGAAGGTTTTACCTCGGGCGTTATCAACTATGATAAGCGCTGCCACGACAAGCTGATAGAGAGTAATAAATTTCTGGCGTTGGCCAAGCTTTCAAAAATCAAAGAATTTGTTTCCACTCAAAAAGAAGACAAAGCCTTGACACTGGAAGTTGGCTATGATAGTACAGAACAGTTTATATCATTGCCTACCAGCTACACCCGCGAGCTTGTCTACAACATTGAACATGCAGTGCATCACATGGCTCTTATAAAAATTGGGATCATGGAAGCTGTGCGTTACATAAAACTTCCGTCAGATTTTGGAATAGCCGCCTCTACCATTCGCTATAAAGAATCTATAGCGTCATCCTCACATTAATTTGTCATTTCGTACGTGAAGAGCATTTGGCGCAACGTCATTAGGAACAATTTCTTCATTAAACTTCTTCATTGGGAATACTGGCCATTCGGCATTATCCAATTTCCATTTATACTGTATTGGTTGTACCTATCAATCAAAGCGCGATCCATCATCTTCTTCACCTTGTCGAACCCGGGCATGCCCATGGGTGGAATGTTCGGTGAATCAAAGTTTGATATCTTAAAAAAAATTCCTCCCACATTAACACCCAAAAGCGCCTTGGTAAAATTACCAGCAACAGTAGAAGATGTCAAAAAGAAAATAAAGAATGAAGGATTTGAATTTCCCTTGATCTTTAAACCTGACTTAGGTGAGCGTGGTTTTATGGTGAAAAAAATCAGCGGCGATAAAGACATTGATGCTTACCTGCGTAAGATAAAAATCGACTTCATCATACAAGAACTACTTGAGATGCCCCTTGAGTTTGGTGTTTTCTACAGACGTTTTCCAAACGATGCAAATGGCGAAGTAACATCCATCGTTATAAAAGAAATGCTTTCGGTTGTTGGCGATGGTGTAAGCACCCTTGAACAGTTGGTGCATAACAAAGACAGAGCAAAACTTCAAGCAAAAACTTTGGCGCACGTGTACAAAGCCAAGTGGCACACTGTACTTTCAAGTGGAGAAAAAATAGAACTTGTCTCCGTCGGCAATCATTGTCTGGGCACAAAATTTATTGATGGCAGCCATCTCATTAACCAAAAACTCTCTGAATCATTTGATCGCATAAGTAAACAGGTA
>JBBRKB010000490.1:0-2187 GCA_038218385.1 Cytophagales bacterium
ACGTGTTGAATGCTACCATGTGTAGTATTTAATTTGCTCTATACACATAAATTTTTTTCCTTTTGAGTAATGAATTAATAATCAACGGAACTCAAGATGGATGTCGTATAGCCCTTCTAAAAGATAAGAATCTTGTAGAATTTCACCAAGAGGAAGAAGGAAGTAAGTTCACGGTCGGGGATATTTATCTCGGCACCGTGAAAAAGGTAGTCCAAGGATTGAATGCAGCATTCATTGACGTGGGCTATGACAAAGATGCTTTCCTACATTACCTTGATTTAGGTGCCCAGTTCAATTCGTTACAAAAGTTTACGAAGCTGATAAAAGGCAAAAAAATCAATGGTTTCAAATTGGAGAAACTCAAGCTGGAATCTGACATTGACAAGCACGGAAAAATTTCGCAGCAGTTAACAAAAGGTCAGGTCATTCCAGTACAAATTGTAAAAGAGCCTATATCTACTAAAGGGCCACGATTATCCTGTGAGCTATCCTTAGCCGGAAGATACCTGGTATTGGTACCTTTCTCAAACGTTGTAAGCGTTTCAAAAAAAATTACCAGCAGTGAGGAGCGCAAGCGCTTACTGAGGCTTATGCAATCCATCAAGCCCGAAAACTTTGGCGTTATCATCCGCACCGTGGCTGAAAACAAAGAAGTGGCCGAGTTGGACCGCGATCTCCGAAACCTGGTTAAAACCTGGGAAGAAGGTATCGAGCGGCTTACATCTGCCAATCCGTGTGACAAACTCATTGGTGAAATAAGCAAGACTTCCGTATTGCTCCGCGACCTGCTCAATGAATCTTTCGATAACATTCAGATTGACGACAAGAAAACATATGATGAGGTGAAAGCCTACATCAAGACTATTGCGCCAGACAAGGAGAAGATCGTTAAGCTCTATACAGGAAAGGCCAAAATATTTGAGAACTTCGGTATTGAGCGGCAAATCAAAACGGCTTTTGGCCAAACGGTAAGCCTTCGGGGCGGTGGTTATCTTATCATCGAGCATACTGAAGCGTTGCACGTCATTGATGTAAACAGCGGTAACAAATCTAACCGAGAAGAAAATCAGGAAACAACCGCTATGTCGGTGAACCTGGAGTCCGCACGTGAGATTGCACGTCAGTTGCGTCTTCGTGATATGGGCGGAATCATCGTTATTGATTTTATCGATATGAAAAATCCTGAAAACAGGAAGCTCATTTATAAGACCATGAAAGACCAGATGGAGGACGATAAAGCAAGGTCTACCATTCTTCCGTTGTCTAAATTCGGTTTGATGCAAATCACCCGTGAGCGCGTTCGTCCACAGATGAACATTGCCACCAAAGAAGCGTGTCCATCATGTAACGGAACAGGTATCATCACAGCATCGATTTTGGTTTCTGATCTTATCGAAAAAAATGTCGAGCACTTGTTGGAAAAACAAAATGAAAAAAACCTCGTGCTTGCTGTTCATCCCTACCTCCACGCTTATTATACAAAAGGAATAATTTCTAAAAGGGTGAAGTGGTATTTCAAATACAAACAATGGGTAAACCTTGAAAAGGATACCTCCATGGGCATAGCAGAATTTAAGTTTTTAAATAAAGAAGGCGAAGAGATTCAACTTACTTAAAGTTAATGTACTGAAAACAGAAAGGCCAGCAGATGTTGCTGGCCTTTTTTGTTACTATCGATTCAGTGTCAAGTACAAGTCACGCTCGGCAATGGGAAAGAGAGGGAATTACCTAACGAAATTTTTCAACCCGGAATTATTTTTTCCGTTTCAACAAATCCTGAATTTTCTGTTTCGCCTGATCCTCTACTTGCTTTTTCACCTCTTCAGTGGGCGTTGTTTTGGATGAATCTGATTTTGTGGCAGTAGTGTCTTTCTTACCTGTTCCAAGAATGTCGTTCACCATTTTTTCAGCATCTGTTCCCTTCACCGCTTGTTGAATAGCTTTTGTTCCTTCTTCCTTTGCCACGTTGGTTACTGCCTCAGTAGCTTGTTTCTTTTGATCGTCCGCCAACAAACTTATTTTAGGATCATTATACGAATTGCCTAAAGCAATGGTGATTGGAATTTCATCTGTTGGGTTATTTGCTCCTGTGTTTTTATTTATGAACGATTGATACTGTGCTCCAAGTTTTCCTGCAGGCACATTCATCTTCAGGGTGTAATCAATAGTACCGTCCAAACTTGTGCT
>JBBRKB010000491.1:0-2098 GCA_038218385.1 Cytophagales bacterium
CTGACAGCGTGTTCATGTGGTATTCATCTGAAGAAATCAAGGGCGCGAGAAAAAATGAAGACCTCATCTGGGCGCGGTTGATTGAAGATCAAGTTTTGTTCGCCACTAGTCACATGGTAAAGCAAAAATATCTTGACGAACGTCCAAAGACATTAGAAGTGGGTGAGAAATGCCCCGGCAGAATTGCCCAATGGGTCGGCTGGCAGATTGTAAAAAAATATATGGAGACCCATCCCGATGTTGACTTGCCTGCGCTTATGCAAACGGAAGATGCCCAAATGATTTTCAAAGAATCACGCTATAAACCAAAGTAGTTTAAGCTCTTCACTAACATTCCTTTTTAGTACGGCATTTTGCCCCTAAATTAGCGACCCTTTAAAAATCAACTAACCTTTAAAATTACTTTGCTATGCGTTCAAAAATTGTTGCTGGAAACTGGAAAATGAACAAGACCCTTGAAGAAGCACAAACATTGGCTTCTGAAATAATGGGCATGGTAGCTGACGAGGTGAAAGGCGATGCCAAGATTATTTTCTGCATACCTTTTCCCTATCTGCCCGTTATAAAAAATCTTTTAGGCAGCAATTCTAAAATCTCTGTAGGTGCACAAAATTGCAGCGAACATGAATCAGGCGCTTATACGGGTGAAACATCTGCCGGCATGTTAAAGTCGATGAACATTCCGTATGTGATCTTAGGCCACAGCGAACGCAGACAATATTTTGGTGAGGAAGGTGCCCTGCTGGCGAAAAAAGTAGACATCGCATTGAAGCATGGACTTACACCGATCTTCTGTTGTGGTGAGCCCCTTGAGATACGTGAAAACGGAACACACGAAAAACTGGTAATGGATCAGGTTGAAGAAGCACTGTTTCACCTTGACGCAACCGTCATTCAAAAAATTGTGATTGCGTATGAACCCGTGTGGGCTATTGGCACCGGGAAGACAGCTTCATCACAACAAGCACAAGACATGCATGCCGTTATTCGTAAACAACTGACTGCAAAATATGGCCAGGATGTAGCCGACAACATTTCTATATTATACGGTGGAAGTGTGAACGCTGCAAATGCAAAAGAACTTTTCGCTTGCGCGGATGTGGATGGCGGCCTTGTAGGTGGCGCATCACTTAAGTCACGCGAGTTTACTGAAATTATAAAATCGTTTTAATACACGTTTCGTTTCTCTGAACATTACTGTCTTTGCGGTTCATAATTAGCTGCAAAGACGGTAATGTGTAATGGGGTTTTGCAAATTTATTCACTCGCTCATTTCTTCATTCATGTTCTATACAAAACTACTTGTCGTTTGCAGTCCTGAGTTTACCGAGATCCTTATCGCGGAGACAAGCGAGATAGGTTTTGATACGTTCATGGAAAATGAAAATGGATTTGAAGCGTATGTTGAAAATGAAAACTACGATCACGCTTCGTTGGAAGAAATTATAAACCGCTATCAAGAGGCAACATCCATAACCTATACACTAGATAAAATCGAGAAGAAAAATTGGAATGAGGAATGGGAAAATAATTATCACCCTATCATAGTAGAGGACAAGTGTCTGATCCGGGCACATTTTCATAATCTTGAAAAAAAATATAAGTACGAAATTACCATCACTCCCAAAATGTCTTTTGGAACAGGTCATCATCAGACCACATACCTGATGATACAAGCACAGATGGAAGTTGACCACAAAGACAAGCTGGTAATGGATGCCGGGTGTGGCACAGCCATTCTTTCTATCATGGCCTCTAAGCTTAACGCAAAAAAAGTAGAAGCCTTTGACATTGATGATTGGAGCGTTCCCAACGGTCAAGAAAACATTGATGTAAATGGTTGTACTAACATTACCCTCCGACAAGGAAAAGTTAGCGAACTAACCTTTACCAATACCTTTGATATTGTATTGGCCAACATCAACAAAAATATTTTATTGGAGGAGATCGGCTTGTACAAAAACCACATGAAGCCCGGAGGCATGCTGTTGCTCAGCGGCTTTTATACGCATGACATTGTTGATTTAGTGAATGCCGCCACGGCATTGGGCTTTACCTTGCAAAAGCAATTCGAAAAAGAAACCTGGGTATCGCTGGT
>JBBRKB010000492.1:0-2058 GCA_038218385.1 Cytophagales bacterium
CCTGGTTCATCATCTGCCTTGCCATATACACTTTTTCCTTTTGCAAGATTGTATGCCGTGAGCGAAAAGCGTAGCGGCATATGTTCTGGCTTAAGCGTAATGCCTGCCTGCACATCAAAAGGAAGTTGGGTACTTGATGTTTCTGTGTATTCTGATATTGTAAACCCTGCATTTTTAATGGCAAGCCCTACCGTAAAATCTTTTTCAGGATGAACAAATACACCACCTATGTCAACTGCGACAGCGGAAGACCTGTAGCCCGCAATGGACGAAAATATTCCTTTCATCGAAATGCCTAAGCGAAAATTATTTACCCCGTGGCTCTTCGAAATTATCAACGCAGTTTCCCCCGACTTATACTCACCCGTTTCCAAACCCGTTTCGTCATACCCTTGAATGGTGCCATAGCCAATGTGTTGAACACTCAAAGCAAGTAAACCAAGTTTGTTAAAGGTATCGGCATACGAAAAAGTTGATTGGCCAATGTCGGCCACATAAAGCTGATACGATGCACTTCCCCATCCGGCAAGCGAATCACTCACAAGCGCAGGATTTGACTGAACAAAATTAACATCACGATCAGCGAGGGAAACATTTACTCCGCCCAATGCAGCCAAGCGCGCATGGGATGGCGTGTTGAGAAATTCAAAAGATTTTTGTCCACCCATCTGCGCCTGGGCTTGATAATACAGGAGTACGGAACAGAATAAAAATACCCTCTTGATCACGCAGATTGTTTTATGCGGTTATGTTTATCAATTGTGAAAGACAGCCGGAATTCTTGATGCTTCTGAAATTGAAAATAGAAGAGGTTTCTTCACCTTATCCTTCAACAACGCAATCTTCAACACTTCCTCCACCGTATCTACATAATGAAATGTAAGCCCTTTAATATAGTGCGGTTCAATTTCATCAATGTCACGCTTATTCTTCATGCTTAGTAAAATCTCCTTCACACCACTTCGTTTTGCTGCTAGTATCTTTTCTTTGACACCACCGACAGGCAATACTTTTCCGCGTAGCGTAATCTCACCCGTCATAGCCAGTTTGGATTTCACTTTTCGTTGCGTAAAAATAGAAGCCAGTGAAGTGTACATCGTGATACCAGCGGACGGGCCATCTTTCGGCACAGCACCTGCTGGCACGTGAATGTGTAAATCATACTGTTGAAAAATCTGATTGTCTATACCCAGACTCTCGGCATTCGACTTCAGGTTTGACAACGCAGCTACTGCTGATTCCTTCATTACTTCCCCCAGTTGCCCCGAGATGGTAAGAACGCCTTTGCCTTTGCTAAGACTTGATTCAACAAAAAGAATTTCCCCTCCTACCTGCGTCCATGCAAGGCCTGTAACAACGCCAGCGGTTTCATTTCCCTGGTACAGTTCTTCATCAAAAATTTCAGCACCCAAAACTTTACGAACCATTTCTTCCGTCACATTTTTTTCATACGGTTCTTCCATGGCCACAGACTTGGCGATGTTACGCACCAATGTTCCTATTTTTCTTTCCAGGTTACGCACTCCCGACTCGCGTGTATAGCTATCAATAACCTTGGCAAGTATCTTCTTGCTTAATTTTACTTGTGAAGCTTTCAAGCCATGTTCCTTCAATTGCTTCGGCACCAAATGTCGAACGGCTATCTCTACCTTTTCTTCTAACGTATACCCTGTCAACTCAATAATCTCCATCCGGTCACGCAAGGCAGGATGAACTGTATCAAGCGCATTGGCTGTAGCCACAAAAAGGACTTTTGATAAATCGTATTCTATTTCAAGGAAGTTATCTGTAAAGGCATTGTTCTGTTCAGGATCCAACACTTCCAACAACGCTGAAGATGGATCGCCCCTGAAATCAGATTTTACTTTGTCAATTTCATCCAATATAAAAACAGGATTGGATGTTTGCGCTTTCTTCAAATTGCCCAACACCTTTCCCGGCATGGCACCAACATACGTCTTGCGATGGCCACGTATTTCTGCTTCATCATGCACACCACCGAGTGACATGCGCACATATTTTCTGTTCAACGCTTTCGCGATTGATTTACCCAATGAT
>JBBRKB010000493.1:0-2037 GCA_038218385.1 Cytophagales bacterium
ATAATCATGTGATTTATACCAATCCATTATCACTTCTGGAAATTCATCTCCATCACTCCAATAGGAATGTGTGTGCAGGTTTCCTTTGTACCAGTGTTGGGTTATGGCATCTGATGATTTCTGATTACATCCCGAAAAGGCGAGAAGACATAAGAAATATGTGGGATAGAATTTACTAAGCATAACTTTTGGGTTAACATATCCGGTGGTTCTTAAAGATAGGTCTTTGTATATTAACTCATACAATTTACTATTTTAAAAAGTAGAAGAACATTCAGTTTCGTCTATGGAGAGCTCAACTTTTATTTGCAAGGCGTAAACCTTCCGGAGAAAACGTTACCTTCAACTGTATAAATCCGAATTAATGATGAAAAAGAAAAATACACTTATGATTCTTTCCGTATGTGCGCTGTTAATAATTAGCACCGGATTAGTATTGCCTGATTCTTCACGAGCAAGTGCATCCAGGCAAACATCCAAAGTCGGAACCGGACACTATCTGTACGTAGCCACACCCGGCATCCGCGACTATCTGGGTTATGGTGGACATGGCCTACTTGTCTTTGACATTGACAACAATCACAAATTTGTAAAACGAATCACCACCAAAGGATTTCATCCTGACGGGCGACCGTCAAACGTAAAGGGCATTGCAGTGAGTGCACAACTCAACAGCGTCTACATCTCCACAATTGAATCTTTGCAACGCATTGACCTGAGTACAGAAGAAGTATTGTGGGAAGTTCCTTTTGAAGGCGGCTGCGATCGTATGTCCATTTCACCCGATGGCCTGACGATGTATCTGCCCTCATTCGAAAAAAATTTCTGGAATGTGGTGGATTGCAAGACGGGAAAAGTAATTACCAAAATCAACATACATTCACGCGCACATAACACCATCTATGGCCCAAAAGGAAACAAGGTGTACATGGCAGACATCGGATCACCGTTGCTGTATGTTGCGGATACAAAAACACACACAGTTGCGCAGACCATCGGCCCATTCGCTGCCGCGGTTCGACCGTTTACGATCAACAGTGAAGAGTCGCTTGTTTTTGTCAATGTGAATGACTTCTTAGGATTTGAAGTTGGTGATTTAAAAACCGGAAAAAAGATAGCGAGTGTTCCCGTGATGGGTTGGGATAAAGGTCCCGTGCGAAGACATGGTAATCCAAGTCACGGCATTGCGCTAACACCGAATGAAAAAGAAATCTGGATCAGCGATGGACATAATATGCGCTTACATATTTTTAGTGGCGTACCCCCTTATCAACAACTCACCACCATTCCATTAAGCGACATGCCAGGGTGGATCAATTTCAGCGTGGATGGCAAATATGCTTATCCTTCCAGTGGAGAAGTGATCGATGTGAAGACCAGAAAAGTTTTATACATGCTTCAGGATGAAAATTATAATACCGTCTCAAGTGAAAAAGGTATTGAAGTGTTTATGAAAGATGGTAAAGCAATTAAAATTGGTGATCAGTTTGGCTTGGGGAGGCTACATGAGATGTGAAGACTATTCAAAAGATGCACGAAGAGTCCACCACTGATCCGTTGACGCAGTGGTTGGAGAGTGCAGTGGTTGGAGAGTGCAGTGGGTGAAGCTATTGGCGGCGGATTGGAATCATAGTATTTTTTCATTGGTTTTAAATACTCCCAACCACTAGCAAAATATATTGTATCGTTTATACCTTCGCATCCTTCCGAATCTGGAAGAGAAATTCGACATAAAAATGACGACCCAATTCATAGAAGAAAGCAAGCATGGTTATTTTATATTTTTCGCAATATTTAAATACCAGCATTTTAAATCGTATTTTGCCACCTTCATCAAACCGTGCATTTAGTTTCCCTTCGCATGGCGTACCGATAGTGTTCATCCTTTCACTTTCACAAGGCGACTTGGCTTGCGCACATATTTTAAATATCCTGCTAGCCTAAACCGTTTACATTTTTTCAAACTCACATTGTGAGGATGGAAGCTATTGCCTTTACAAAGTATGAAGCCAACATTTTAACGGTATCACTAGCTAC
>JBBRKB010000494.1:0-1984 GCA_038218385.1 Cytophagales bacterium
TTTTTGAATTTTTCTATAATAGAATCGATGTGTGTAGTTGTAAGCATCACCTGATCACAAACTAGTATGATAACAGCATCGGGTGCAATCGTTGAACTCAGTAAATATCGAACACCGGATTTTATGCTTGCGCCCATTCCAAGATTCCAGTTTTCGTTGATAACTATATCTATGGGCAAGTCTTTGATTCCCTCTTGGTGCGCAGATGCATTAGCACCCAGAACGACAATTGTATTTGCGACAGAGGATGCCATAATAGTTTGAACGGATTGGTTAAGTAACGTGATGTCACCAACCTTGAGCAACTGCTTGGATTGCCCCATGCGTGAAGATGATCCGGCGGCCAATAGTATAGCGCTTATCTTCACGCGTTGTCGGAATTATAAAAATATATCTCTATAGAAAACATGCACCTACTAGCTCTTGGTATTCTTGAATTTCGCTGAGGTAGTTAAGTATACTTGTTTAAATACATCATCACTTTTTCCATCACGATCGTGTATGGGACCCAATTTATACTTTAAAAATCCACCGGAGCGAGCAGCAAACTTCGCTTGTATTTCTGAAATGATAGCGATGGCAATTTCATCAGGGGTCTCTGCACCCACATCTAATCCTATGGGCGAATGAATTTTATGAAGTTGTTGCGATGTAAGGCTAATGTTTTCTGTTTGAAATTCATCCAGCATTTTGTCAAATCGCTTGCGAGGCCCTAACATCCCAATGTAAGGTGTTTCTTTTGCTATGATTTTTTTCAACACATCACGGTCATATTCATAATTGTGGGACATCAGCACACAGGCCGTAAAGGGTGTGATATGAAAATCGCGATCTATGAATTTTCTTTCACAAAGAGAAAGTTTATCAGCATCAGGAAAAAACAGCGGAGCAATATGCGCAACACATTCGTCTGTTACCGTAACAGTCCATCCAAGTGATTTTGCCAATGCACTGACAGGCCGCGCATCAAAACCTCCACCAAAAATTATTAATGAAATGACAGGCTGGATTAATTCCAGAAATACCTCTACCTGAATTCCATCGAGAAAATATTTTTTTGGTTCAGATTTTTTTGAAATGAATAATTGGATGAGATCATCATGCAACTCATGGAGGAAAGTTTTGTCCGTTATATCAGAGTGAGAATCACCATTGGGATGTACCGTTATTTTTTTTCCGACATACGCTTCCTGATCTTGTGAATTGAAAATGGTAGCAAGAGCAACTGGTAAATTTGCGTCTATAAATTTTTCATAAATACAAATGGCATTGTGTTCATCAGCGTGGTCAATGGGTTCGATAAGCACATCTATCACACCATTGCACCCTAAGCCGATCCCCAGGTTTTGGTTACTTTCTTCCCGGGTGTCGTACGTGACTGTTGTTGGTTTTTTATCTGCGATTACTTTTCTTGCTTTGCGCAAAGCGTCACCCTCTAAGCATCCGCCACTGATGGAGCCAACCCACTTACCATCGTCTGTAATAAGCATTCTTGCTCCAGGGCTTCGATACGATGATCCCCTGACCTTTACCACCGTAGCCAAGGCTGCTTTACGTTTGGTAAAATCTATCTTTTTGTATTCAGCAAGAATGGACTTAATCTCTTTCATGTGTTTAATTTTAAAAGCTACTGGCTGTGTGGGAGTGTGAAGGATTCGGATAATCATTCATCCCTGATAGGGCGCTTGCTTTTCTTCCAAATCCGCCACCGAGAAAGGTCATGTTTACCGTTACATTAGTATCTGTTGGCGAAGGTTTTTTAGCAAGCAGGGCAGCGGCAGACATTATTTGTCCGGACTGACAATATCCACATTGCGGCACCTGTTCCATTATCCAGGTTCTGGTAAGACCAACCAAGTCGCGTACAGCCCAAAGGAGCGGCATCTTTGCGTCAGCCTCTACGGAATAGGATTTGTTGTTTACTTTTAATTTATTGGAAGCCATTGGTTTATATTTTGAAGGTGGTAGGTGAAGTTAATGAATA
>JBBRKB010000495.1:0-1966 GCA_038218385.1 Cytophagales bacterium
ATTAACTTTGCACCACTTTATGAACAGCCGCATCGCCATCATAGACCTTGGAACCAATACGTTCCACCTTCTTATTGCCGAAATGAGTGGCAAAGGCTATTGCATTATACATCGCGAGCGATTGGCCGTAAAATTAGGAATGGGTGGCATCAATCAATCTATAATTACGGAAGGCGGTCTATCACGCGCCATGGTTGCCCTTCAAAGTTTCAGGAACAGGATCGATCAAGAACAAGTTGAGAAAATATACGCCTTTGGAACCAGTGCGTTACGAAGCGCTAAAAATGGCCAAGATGTTGTTCAAAAAATAAAATCCGTAACTGGTATTGATATCCATATTATTTCTGGTGATCAGGAAGCAGAATTCATTTATATGGGCGCTAAGTCTGCCGTTGATATGAGCGAAGGACTTTCGCTTATTATGGATATAGGTGGAGGCAGTGTTGAGTTTATTATAGGAAACAATGATCAGATTTTCTGGAAAGAAAGTTTTGAGATTGGTGCACAACGATTGCTTGAAAAATTTCAGCGACATGATCCTATGGACAGCACCGAGATAAAATCATTACAGGAGTTTATTCATCAAGCTCTTTCTTCCCTCCGTGATGCGATTACCGAATTCAGCCCCACTATTCTTGTTGGCTCATCCGGCACATTCGATACATTAAGTGATATATTTTGCAGTAAGCATAACATTCTCAAAACGCTTGAAGAGATTGAAACTCCGCTGAGCTTATCAGGATTTCATGAAATTTATGAAGACCTGATTTCGAAAAACCGCGAGGAGAGAATGCTTATCCCCGGCATGATTGAGATGCGTGTTGATATGATCGTAGTGGCATGTTGCCTTATTAAATACGTTCTTGAAATTCAACACTTCCACAGAATCCGCGTCTCTACCTATTCACTAAAAGAAGGCGTACTCGCCTGGTTAGGAAAAAAAATTCTTGTGTGACACACTACAAAATTTCATGCGCCATAGAAGTTAAGTTCTTGGCTACCTTTATTTTTCGTTTTTCTAATTCTGTGTTGTTGATATCAAAGCGAAGGTTCTGGGTTTCGTTTATAAAAAAGCTGAACCCTGCACCTTTTTTATGTAGCCCTTCCCGCTCGGTGATGATCATTATGGGTTTGCCTTGTGTGCTCTTTAGCAGTTCATCAAGCTGTCCACTTTTTCCATCCGCCAAATAGATAATTTGTGGCAGGCCAATGTCTGCCATATTCTCCACTTGAAGTACTTTAATTTTCATGCCGTTCACTCCTCTATCCGTGTACTTTATCAATTCATCATGAACTTTAGATTTTCCAAAAATGGCAATCTGAAATTCAGGAGATGTTTCTGGCCATGCCGAGTATTTGGCGATATTCATAACGAAGAGAGAAAACACCTGATAGTTGGTTGTTTGAGCTTTTGCGTGTGTAATCCCCATCACTATCATAATCACACTCACCCATACTGCTTTACCTATTTTCATAATTCTGTTTAATTATTTTGCTGATTACATGAATCATGCCATTGAGCAGGCATGTCTATTCACCTTTCTGTTTTTGTGAAATTTATTTGATAAAAAAGTTTGATAACATACTCACGGCTTCTTCCTGGAATGGCTGCACTGTAGCCATTGTAGGCCTGCGCAATCATGGGATGTACATTGCCAAGATCATAAATACCCACTCCAGCGGTAAATCCGGGGACAATTTCGTGAAAATTTAAAAATACATTGCTCAGAAGGTATGGATCAATTTTTTCAATCACTGGATTGTCATCATCATCTACTGATGTGTAAATATAGCGGCTTCCAGAATAAACAAAGGTAGGGTTAATACTGATCTTTGGTGTAAGGTAAAGATTTGTATTGAGTGTAAGTTTGTGAATTGGGAATCCAACGTACTGATTTGAGACATCGGGAACGTGATAAACATCAACTGTATTTCCCCTAATGGCTTTGCTAAAAGAATAAGTAAG
>JBBRKB010000496.1:0-1938 GCA_038218385.1 Cytophagales bacterium
GGTCGTTGGCGCCATTCTCTTTTCACACACAACCTTGGATAGGATTTTTGGCTATGGCCTCAAGTATGAAAAAGGTTTTAAGTTCACACACCTGGGTGAGGTTGGAAAATAAAGGCAACTCTTACCGATAGCAAATAGCCCTGTATGAACATATTTTGCATTGCTGCAAATCAGTAGTTTGATCGAAAGGTACAGCAGGATTAAAAAGTTCTTCCAACATGGTTTTAAGATTTCTTTCAAACTCAGGCAACAACATTCGTATGTCATAAACATACTTCCCCCCTATCTTCAAGCCGAATTGAAAATCATCTTCAAATAAATTCATTCGATTCATCAGGCCGGGAACAATTCGAACATCGGCATCTCGCACACGGGTTTTGTAAAGCAATGCATACAAGATGGTTTGGAAGGCCGCTTTATTTCGTTCGCCATCCCGGACAAAGAGTTCTTCCATTCCCTTTTTAATGTCGGTTTTGTCTTTGCCTGTTTTGTAATCAATGACACGCAAAAGATTATCTTTCCTGTCTACGCGGTCTACCTTTCCGCCCAATACCACAACGGGATTGCCATGTGCCTCAAGCGCGATGGAATATTTTAATCCTCCATTTTCTATGGCCTCCAACGTGAAGGGTGCATACTGCTTATCCATTAAGAGTATACGGTCAACAAAACTTTTCACCACCTCACGTACCACCAGGCGCTGCCCCTCATACACAACGGGTTTCTGTGCATCAAGATGGTACTTTTCTATGAACACACTATCAATAATGGTATTTAGCTTTCCATCGTAATGTTCAAGATCAGCAGGCTCTACCATTTTTCGTTCACGAAGAATGTCTTCGTAAAACTTTTGCATCACATCATGAAGAATATTTCCCATCATGCGCGCATCGAGTTCTTCCTCTACCTCTTTTGCTTCAAATATCCTGGCAACGTATTTAAAATAAAATTTTAGCCGACATTCAATGTAATCACTAAGTGCTGTAGGTGACAATGTTTTAGCTTCATGTTCACTCACACCCTCACAATAAAACGCCAACTTACTATAAACGCTATCATCTTTTGCAATCACAATCGGTTGGATGGCATGTGGTTGAAGCGGGTTGTGCAGCACATGACGTTTGATAGGTAGTCCGGATTCAAAAATCAATTGCTGTAGATAACGGCTCATCTCTCCTTGTCCGAGTACATCGGTTTCAGAATTATAAAACAAGTGAATATTTTCTGCACGTTGCAGCACGCGATAAAACAAGTACGCATACATAGCATCCTGATGCTCGGCAGTTGGCAGGTTATATGCTTTGCGAATGTTATATGGGATGTAAGAGCCTTTATTTCCAGAAGAAGGAAATGCGCCTTCATTCATCGACAGCACAAATACATTTTTGAAATCAAGGTTTCTGGTTTCCAATACACCCATCACCTGTAAACCTTTTAACGGTTCACCCGAAAATGGAATTTTATTTAGTCGAACCAATTGACGAAACAACCGAAGAAAGGATTTAAACGCTTGCTTACGAATACTGACATCAGCACCAAAATTCAAACCCAAAACTTCTTCCAAGCGGTTGATCAGTTTGATAAAATGGAATGCATACTCCCGATCAAATTCACTCAGCGATGTGAGGCTACCTGTCAGCATCACAATGTTTCGGATGTAGGGAATAATATTCTGCGGTGGGCATTCAATAAAAACAGATTGGTAAAACTCAGGACCTTTGCGCAGTTCTTCACCCGGAATATGAACCCAATTATGCTGAAGTATTTCTTTTCGTTTTGCTTGTGACAAAGCTACATCAGCAGCCACACCATACGGATGTCCCAGAATAGCCAACACCTGCCGGTGGTTATACAAATCATCTCGCGTACTGATTTGAAGTTCGATGAGTAATTCAATCAGGTTATATAGAGGTGTGCTCGCCAAGGGAAATCCCATTG
>JBBRKB010000497.1:0-1919 GCA_038218385.1 Cytophagales bacterium
GTGAGGCCATAAAAAGAAGCTTAAGTCAACGACATTAACACCTCCAATGTCACTTTCCCGCAAAATAATCCCGTGGTTTAATAAGGTCTCTGAAAGATCTGGCATCAAACACTACAGGATATCTTCCCTGAACCAGTCCAAATTGGTCGCGGCTTCCTTTTTCTGTTGGAAAAATAGAGAGCAAATATTCGCGCTTGGCCAAGTCAAGTACGCGAATATTCATAATCGGTTCTTGCCTCACCAAACTATCGGTCATCTCTGTATCCACATACTGCTTTACCTTGAGCAGTGAAACAGCATCAAGGAAATTGTTCAGCCGTGCAGTGTCTTGTTCAACCATGTCATCAACACGCACCATGCGGTCGGCCATGCTAATGCTAAAGTTATCTTTTGATCTTTCGGGAAATGCCGCTTTGAGGTGCAAAAAGTTTTGCCAGTTAAACCCAAACACATATTTATCGCGCCAGCCGTTTGCATCCAGTTCAAAAATGCCCGACACGTAAACCCGATAGCCCGGTATCTCCATTACAAAGGGTTGATCATCTTCTACGTTCATAAAAAATGCCTGCGTCTTTTGCCTGTTTCCGCCAGCATAAAATTCCTGCGTCACATTATTCCCAACGTATAAAGAAACTTTTGTCGCTGAATTTTTCAATTGATCGGCAATGGAATCCTGTAACTTAACAGAAACAGGTCGTTTAGGAAGGGCTTGTGTAAGGGTAGCAAAAAAAACATCGATTAAATTTCTATCCGCCACCAGGCTATCATTCACCATCCATTTGGCACCATTGTACGAAAGTGTTCTGTCTCCTTCGGGTGATGCCATCACAACTTTATCAACAGCAGTATAGTCTGCCAGTCTGAACATGTTTTCATCTACATGATCATTTGATTTTCTAGTGCCCAAATAAAAGACTACAGCGGTGCCGATTAACAGCATAGCTAATGTTAGAACTAACGATATGTTACGTTTCTTCTGCATTTAAAAATTGGCGAACTTTCTTTTTCTATTTATGTATCGGGCAACGCCATACAAGATTACAATCACAATAGGTACAACGAGATTGAGTATCTGCCACTTCAACCGTTCGCTTTGAATTCGTTCCTTATCCAGTGGCCGGATCTTTACTTCTTTTGTTCGCGCTTTTATTAGACCATTTTCATTGGTGAGATACGCCAGAGCATTCATCACAAAATCCTGATTGGCAAATGTGTATTTTGAAAATGGATCAAATCCTAAGGCTTGTGGCTGACCTGTTCGCGGATTAACATCATTACGAATAAGATCACCATCTCCAACGACAATAATTTTTGTTGGAATACTTTGTTCTATAATTTTTTCCTGCTTTAAGCCTTCAGGCAAAAACCGTTGCTTATAAAGTGATGTGAACGATCCTTCCAGAATGTATCCCACTGTTAAGGGTCCTGAAGCGTAGTCTTTATTACTGCTCATCAGTTCGTTGATACTAATGTTAACGGGAGCATTAACGGCTCGAGAATATTGAGAGGTAAGCAATAATGGTTTTTTAGAAACACCTTCTGCTTTCACAGTATCCATTGTGCTGATGAAGTGCGTGATCACAGCGTCCAGGTTACGCGTGATGGCGTGGTCGGAATAATGATTGATCAATGGAAAGAAGGGCCAATCAAGCAATTGCATTTTTGGTTTTCCATCGGTCTCACCCGTCACTACCGGATACACCGAAGCATTTCTATCCTGAACAAGGTCGTAATTGATACGCACACCATATTTAAAAAGTTGATCATCTAAATTAAGCGAATAAGGAAAGGCGAAATAATTTTCATTGGAAGCACTGTCTATAGAAGCTTCAAGTTTATCAAGCAAGAACATAACCTTGCCGCCGTGCATAATGTACTGATCAAGTTTAAACTTATCGAGCTGACTAAATGCTGTTTTT
>JBBRKB010000498.1:0-1913 GCA_038218385.1 Cytophagales bacterium
TGCGGCCGCTTAGCGAAGCCGGCGATGGCCATGCGAAGAAATTTAATATTACCGGCATTCGCGAAGGTTGGGCGTGGGCGGAACGCAAATGGATGCAAGTAACAAACGACACAGGTGTTGGTGATCCTCGAAAAGCAACAAAAGAAAAGGGGGAAAAGTATTTTACAGCACTATGTGAAAAAGTGGGTGGCTTCTTCTACGAAGTTTCTAAGGCTGATAAAGAAAACCTGTACAGTTAAGGATTATAACACACTCTGTGATTCATCTCCTTTCGAAATCCAAAAATTATTGAACCCTTCACCAATCTGAATGGTGATCATTTGGAGGGCAAGCAACTCCAGGATGGAAAGTAAATTAAAGATCAATGCAATTTTAGTAGGAAACTTCTCCACGATTTCAACAAAGGAAATACGTTCTTTCTTTCCAACTTCTTCCAGTAAAAATATTTTTTGATTTTCAATGGTGTAAGGATATTGAATAACCTGGTGAACGGGTTTGTTTTTCTCTGCTTCAAAACGTTTCAATACTTTTTCAAGTACCGACATTAATTTGAAAAGGTCAACATCTTGAAGTTCGGCTTCCACATTGGTGCTTTCTGCAAGCGAACGAAGTTCCTTCATCAGGTTTCCTCGCTTCTCCTTCATCAGTTCGGTCTCTTCCATCTTGTGGAAAGTCTCAATCACTGATTTATATTTCTTATACTCAAGCAAATGTTTTACTAGCTCATCACGCGGATCAATCTCATTGCCTTGCTCATCCATCTGCGGACGCGGCAACAACATTTTTGATTTGATGCGCATGAGTGTGGCGGCAACTAATATAAATTCGCTGGCCACTTCAATGTTGAGGTGCTCGAAGTGATGGATATATTCTAAAAAATCGGACGTTATTTTCGCGATCGGAATGTCATAGATATCCAGCTCATCACGTTCTATAAAAAATAGCAAAAGGTCAAAGGGCCCTTCAAACAAGGGCAGTTTTACCTCAAAAGTTTCCTGCGTTTGTACCATACTCATTGCAATAGAACCCCAAATTTATTTATAATCCCTGATGTATCCGTGACGGAAGTGAAAATAACTAAATTTGCCTTCTGTAACCCTTGAAAATCGCGTAAAACACTTACCTTCAATGGTTGTTATTGGTAAAAGTCATAATTAAATGCTTATAACTCCCGGAAAACTCCTAGCTACCATAAAATCTCCAGCTGATCTCAAAAAGCTGGATCAGGCACAGTTAGTGAAACTTTGTGATGAATTAAGAACTTTCATTGTGGATAATGTCTCCGTCTATGGAGGTCATTTCGGTGCAAGTTTGGGGGTTGTAGAACTCACCGTTGCGCTTCACTATGTTTTCGATACACCTTCCGACCAGTTGGTGTGGGATGTGGGTCATCAGGCGTATAGCCACAAGATTTTGACTGGCCGAATGGCCGAGTTTCACACAAACCGATTGTATAATGGTTTATCCGGTTTCCCCAAAAGGAGCGAGAGCGAGTATGATGCTTTTGGCGTAGGCCACTCATCCACATCAGTATCGGCAGCGCTGGGCATGGCCGTTGCCTCTAAATATGCTGGCGATGATCAAAAGCAACATATTGCCGTGATTGGTGATGGAGCTATTACAGGTGGTATTGCCTTCGAAGGACTGAATCATGCCGGCGTATCGGACGCTAATATTCTGATCGTGCTGAATGATAATTGCATGTCTATCGATCCTAATGTAGGTGCGTTGAAAGACTACCTTACTGATATCACTACATCAAAGGCATATAATAAACTAAAGGACGAAGTCTGGAATTTATTAGGAAAGCTTTCCACTTTTGGCAAAAGTGCACAAGAGATTGTATCAAAAGTTGAAAATGGTATCAAGTCAACATTGCTCAGCCAAAGCAATTTTTTCGAATCACTCAACCT
>JBBRKB010000499.1:0-1872 GCA_038218385.1 Cytophagales bacterium
ATATCGCCATCAATTTGCTCCTTGAGTTTGATCTTATTAAGGGCCTGTATTTCCGTTTCATGAACATCGCCATCAACACCCACCAGCAAATGGATAAGGTATAGAAGGCCGAGTTGGTAGCTTCGCTTCATGCCTGGGTTAATTTATTGTAGAGTAGTAAAAATTATAATGTCCAACGTTTCAGTAAGGTATGTAATGGTATCAAAAAAAATTGGACTTCGAAAATTTACCTCGATTAAGAGAAAAGCTGGTAGACCAAGAGGGCTGAGAGGTAGGCAAGTGCACTCATGTAGATAAGTTGGATCAAGGGCCACTTCCATCCTTTTGTTTCCCGATAGACAACCGCTATCGTACTCATGCATTGCATGGCAAAGGTATAGAATACGAGAAGGGAGAACCCAACTGCTGGAGTAAAGCGTGGCCCTCCTGTATCTGGATTTATCTCTGCTTTTAAACGATCTTTTATTGTGGTATCATCATCGGGGTCAACATTGCCAATGCTATAAATGGTAGCCATTGTGCCAACGAAAACTTCGCGCGCAGCAAAAGAAGTGATCAGGGCTATCCCTATTTTCCAATCATATCCCAAAGGTTTTATGGCGGGCTCAATACTTTTTCCAATAATACCTGCATAGGAATGTTCCAGCTTGTAGGCAGAAATTTTATTTTCGATTTCGGCTTCTGGGATATTTTTAATTCCGGGTTGCGCTAAGACTGTAGCTTCGGCTTGTTCCATCTCATTGGTTGGCCCGTAACTGGCCAGCACCCAGAGTATAATAGAGATAGCAAGAATAACTTTACCCGCTTCGAACACAAACGCTTTTGTCTTTTCAACAATGGTCAGTCCTACATTGGACCATTTCGGCCAACGATATGTAGGAAGTTCCATGATCATATAACTTCTCTCTTTCGCTTTTATAATCAACTTCATAACATACGCTGAAACCAGCGCTGAGAAAAAACCCAGAAGGTAGAGACCCATTAAGGCAAGTCCTTGAAGATTGAACAATCCAAAGGCTTTTACATCGGGCACCACTAGGGCAATGAGAATGGTGAATACCGGTAGTCGCGCTGAGCAACTCATGAGCGGCGTAACAAAGATGGTGATCATACGCTCTTTGAAATTGTCGATGGTGCGTGTGGCCATGATGGCAGGAATAGCACATGCCACACCCGACATGAGCGGTACTACACTTTTTCCATTGAGGCCAAATTTCCGCATGATTTTATCCATGAGAAAAACTACGCGCGCCATGTAGCCAGATTCTTCCAGGATTGAAATAAAGGCAAACAAGATGGCGATCTGCGGAATGAATATAACAATGCCACCTATGCCGGGAATTACACCTTCACTGAATAGTCGGGTCAACGGACCGTCAGGAAGAATTTCTTTTATGAACGTGCTTATGCGTGCAAAGAGTGAATCGATCAAATCCATTGGAAACTCTGCCCACGCAAAAATGGCCTGAAAGATCAAGAAGAGTATGGCAAGAAATATAAGGTAGCCAAATACCTTATGCGTGAGAATTTTGTCGAGCGCACTGTTCTGTTTTTTCCAGGTATCGTCTGCGGCTTTTAAGATTACTTTGTTGAGCGAGTCTTGAATGAAACTGTAACGTTGTATGATTTCAGCCCCTTGAAATTTTCCAGGAAAGAAATTAAACCGCGATCTGATTTCATCAACTTCCTTTTGTTTTTGTGAGTTTAAAAACGTCAGCGACTGAGGCTGCTCTAAAAAAAGATACGCTTCATAGTCATTGTCAATTCCTAGCCGCTCACGAATTTCGTTTACAGGTACCAATGCTTCGTTCCATATTTTAAAAACAGATTTTTGCGGCACAGGTGTCTGTTTAAGAAGTGCAGTCTTAAGTT
>JBBRKB010000500.1:0-1846 GCA_038218385.1 Cytophagales bacterium
TTATTTTATCCACACCCAATCACACTCTCACACTACTCGCAACTCGAAGCTAATAGCTCGCAGCTTTTAAATAAACACATGAAATCATTTAAAAAATACTACACCCTAAAAGCTCCTCCAGAAGATGTATACAAGGCGCTCACAAATCCCAACACCATACAGTTATGGAGCGGCGAATTTGCCGAAATGTCTACCGAACCGGGGTCGGAATTTTCCTTATGGGAAGGTAGCATTGTAGGGAAGAATATTTCTTTCGAAGAAAATAAGAGGATTGTTCAACATTGGTACTTCGATCAGGAAGATGATTCTGTCGTTACCATAAAGTTACATGAGCATAAAAACGGCACATCTATTGAGTTGAACCACACCAACATTCCAAGCGAAGAATATAATGATATTGTTGACGGGTGGGACAACATGTATTTCGGTTCCTTACAGGATTTTTACGAAGAGGAATGAGTACCCATAAAAAATGCCAGACAAACATGTCCGGCATTTTTATTTTTGATACACCTTATTTCTTAGTCAACGGCGATACCGAGACTTTTGATTTTATTGGTAAGTTTTATTCCTCTTTTTTCGATGGACGCAGTGTTTACTTCAAACCTTAATTTACCATCAACCACTACGAAGTTGATACCGCTGCCACTTTTAGCAAGACCATTTATTTCTGTCACGATTAAGGTTGGCGAATTGCTTAATTTATCAGAGATAGCATTTAATGAATTTGAACTTGATGCCGGTATGAACAGGATGTTGCAATTCTGAACTTTCGAAGCATTTGAAAATTTCATAACTTTTATTTTTTGTGTGCCTACCGTTTTTTCTGCCGACACCGCTTCCAACTCACTGGCAAGGGCAGGCTGATCTAATACACCAATGGTAAATTCAGCGCCTGCGTCAGGCCATTGGCCGTTGATAGCAAAGTTGTAGAGAAATACAGAGAGTACTTTTTCGGATACATCCGATACAGCAAGCGCACCGGAGAAAGCCAGGCCAACAAAGATCAAGGCAACACAAAGACGTTTCATTTTAATGGATTTTGTATGAATTATTATGATGCAAAAATAGGCTGCCTGCTTTTTCTATTTCCCGGACATACCCTGTGTTTTTTACGGTTGTAAGGTTTCGGGTATTATTTAACATAACTTCATAGGGCAAAATGACACTCACGCCTTTATAAAATAGTGGATACTTTTTTTTTGGTCTGAAATAACGATTGCGCTTGAATAAGTGTCTTTGAAAACCAATGAATGACCTTCGCTTTGTTGAGATGGAAAAGCCCCCTTTCGTTTTCTGTCTTTGCAATATTACAACCAACCTTTATTCAAACCACTTAACGACAATACAGCGAAAGGCCAGTAACCATGCCTTGGTGAGAGGGATATACCCTTGATTAAAACCAACTCCTACTATTATGAGAAACAACATTTCAATGTATGCTGCACTGCTATTCCTGATGGTGTCGGGAACCAGTTGCCAGGAGAGCCCGGAGGAAATGCTAAAACTCCAACCGGACGGAACAGCCTTAGTAAAAGCATTTGATCAAAACCTGGACGACATGCGCCAGTCTATTATGATCGATGCCGAAACGGGTGGGAAGGTAAAGGGATCGTCAGGTGCCTTGATAGATTTCAAACCCAATTCCTTTAAGACCCATGCAGGGGTTTTGGCCACCGGCAATGTATCTATTGAGTTGATTGAAATTTATAAAAAGAAAGACATGCTCATGTCACGGAAACCTACTATGGGTAGAAAACCTCATGGAGCACTGGCCACATTAATTTCCGGCGGACAATTCTTTGTGAACGCAACGCAAAATGGTGAACAGTTAATTCTTGTCGGT
>JBBRKB010000501.1:0-1744 GCA_038218385.1 Cytophagales bacterium
CGGTTCTGATTTTAAGGTTGTGACGGTAATTTTGATCCCATATAATATCACGACCAGCTAAGCCGGCTAGGGTTAAATAATACACCAGTTTTTGTACCTTTAATGTCAAGTTTTCCCAGCCTGGAATTTGGTAACGCAGAATTTTAATATCTGCAAATTGCTCCACATTATAATCAAATTGCGCATTGCTTTCTTTGTTATCACGAGCGTCCGCAACGGCGTCAGGTGTTGTTTTTGATTCGTTCTTGCAGGAAAAAGTTAAGCTCATTGCCAATGCAATTCCGAATATAAGTTTTAAGTTCATCAGTTCAATTTTAAATTAATGTACTACAAATGTAATATTTATTAAGATAGTGTAAAATTGTCTATCTTTGATTAACTCTACAAAACCAAAGCATGAAATTTTTAAAATACCTCCTATTCTTACTGTTAATTGCCTGCATTGGATTGGCTTTTTATATCGCTGTCCAGCCCAATTCTTTTAAAATTACAAAAAGCACTACCATAAATGCACCAAAAGCTGTGGTTTTCAACGCTGTAGCTGATACCACTGCCATAGACAGGTCTTCGTTTTGGAAAACTTCCGAAACCTTGCAAAAAGGAAGCTCTTACGCTAATGATTCCATCACTCAAACGTTTACCAGCGGACGCATCAATACATCAGACCTCAAATGGACGTTTCAATCCAATCCCGATGGCTCCACCAATGTAACACGCACGCTACAGGCCGATCATTTATCTTTTATGACGAAAGCCAAATTTGCGCTCTTTGGAGATAACCAAGATGAACTTGCAGAACAACTCAAAACCGATCTCGAAAACCTCAACCAGCAGGTTATTGAAAGTATGGCGGTATATGCCATTACGGTGGATGGTGAGACAGATTATGGCGGCGGATTTTACATGTACAAAACTATGTCTTCTACTGGCGGCAACAAGGGCGCTACCATGACAAAACAATTTGAAGAAATTGCGGCATTTATGAACAGTCATAACATGACTGCTAGCGGGATGCCATTTACTATTTATATCGAAATGAATCCTGATAATGGCGATGTCATTATGAGCAATGCCATTCCTGTAAGTGAAAGGGTTCTTGTGGCAGAAGACAGCAACGTGTTAAGTGGCTACATGGAACGCACCAAGGCACTCAAGGTAACTTTAAAAGGCAACGCTAACAATTTAGACGAAGCGTGGGCAACTGCTCGAAAACATTTAGCAGATCAAAATATGGAAGCTTCAGAAATGAGCCCTTTTGAGGTCTATACGAATGATCATGACACGCTTCCCAATCCTGCCGATTGGATAACTGAAATCTATATTCCTATTAAAGAAAATACAGAGGCCTTGTGAAGCAATTACTATTAGTTTTTGTTGGTGGTGGATTTGGTAGTGTCCTGAGATTCATTATCGGAAAGTATCTGAACAGTCCTAGTACAGGCATTCCTTATGGTACTTTTGCCGCTAATATTATAGGAAGCCTTTTGATTGGGATTATTTTAGGTATGGCAGTCAAAAACAACACGCTTTCCGAAAACCAAATCTTGTTTCTTGCCACTGGATTTTGTGGCGGATTTACAACCTTTTCAACCTTTGCTTATGAAAACCATCTGTTTTTAAAATCAGGAGATTTTATGAGTTTCGCTATGTATACCATCGCAAGTTTTGTAGTTGGGTTTTTAGCTGTATTTGGAGGGATGTATTTGGTGAAAAGCTGAATTGTTTCACAGAGCTTCACAGAGAA
>JBBRKB010000502.1:0-1731 GCA_038218385.1 Cytophagales bacterium
ACAACGGGTGTTAACCCTCGGCTTCGGGCTGCTGGGGTTTATGCTGCTTGTGCGAATGCTTTCTCGTGAAGAGTTTGGGATATGGTCACTTTTTTTGGTGATCATCAATATGGTTGAAATTGCCAAGCTAGGCTTTTTAAAAAATCCCCACATTAAGTTTATTAATTCAGAAGATCCCATTCAGAAACCCTTCATTAATACAGCTTCGCTTTCATTAAACATAGGAGTTTCCATCGTTTTAGCGATTGGGCTGTGCATCTTTGCGACTTATATCTCACCCCGTTTTTTTGACCCTGAACTTTCCGGCATGTTGATTTTTTATGGAGTGTCGTCTGTTTTTCTTTCACCGTTTTATCAATTGCAATTTACCCAGTTGGCCGAATTTGATTTTCGTGCTACTTTCATAGTAACTATCGTACGACAAGGATTTTTTGCACTGTCTATTCTGGCGGTATTCTTATATGATGTAAAGATTTCGCTTATTTATTTGGCGGTGTTGCAATTTGCAGCAGTAATGCCAGCCACACTGGTTTCGTGGTGGCTGTCAAAAAAACACATGATCTTTTCGAAAGGCATTGTCAAATCTTGGGTAATGAAGTTTTTCCATTATGGAAAGTATACGGCGGGAACTAACATCAGTGCGAGCATCTTTAGATCACTAGATCAACTATTGATTGGGGCCATGATCAATTCTTCCAGTGTGGCCTCGTATAACAATGCTATCCGGATTTCAAATTTAGTGGAAGTACCAGCGTTGTCTTTGGCTGAGGTAATGTTCCCCAAGAGCGTGCAGTCACATCAAAGCGAAGGCACTACCAAAGTGCGTACTATGTATGAAAAATCGGTGGCCTCTATTTTATGTTTCATCATGCCCTTTACGCTTTTTGTGATTATTTTTCCTGAACCGTTAGTTATTTTTCTTTCCGGCCGTGCATATCTGGATGTGGTTCCGATTGTTAGGGTTACCATGCTGTATTCATTGATTGTTCCCTTCAACCTACAGTTTGGTACTGTGATGGATTCCATAGGGTTGCCCCGGATAAATTTTATCCTGATCACCTTAACGGCACTGCTGGCAGGAATTTTAATATACCTTGCCTTGCCCATATACGGAAGCATTGGTGCTGCTTACGCAATGCTTGCCGCTTATCTTTTTAATATGATAGTAGGGCAGATGTTATTGTCAAAGTATGTAGGTGTGAAATTCTTTAACGTTTTTAAATATATACCTGAAATGTACA
The DNA here is from genome assembly GCA_038218385.1 of Cytophagales bacterium. GTDB lineage: Bacteria > Bacteroidota > Bacteroidia > Cytophagales > Cyclobacteriaceae > JBBRKB01. Next base: position 1,242 of record JBBRKB010000502.1, read on the forward strand.
TGATGGCAATCGGTATGGCTATTGGTATTATTTCATCGGGCAACAAGAAGGATAATGGAAATTAAAGATTCAGACATTGTTATTTTTTCGCTTTCAAGACATGACTCATTTATCTCATCGCCTTCCTATAGCTTGGCAAAAGAATTCGCAAAAAATAATCGCGTCTTTTACATTGATCATCCCTACTCGGTAAAAGATGTTTTGCGTGACTGGTCGTTGCTGGCAAAGCAAAATAAAATTAAAACCCTTTTGGCTAATGGCGACCGTTATAAAACCATGGCCGGGTTTGACGAAAAATTGACGGTTGTAACTTTGCCCATCACACTACCCGTAAATTTTTTACCACCCGGTAAAGCGCATAAGGCATTATCGAATTACAATGATCGGGTGCTATTTGATGCCATAAGAAAGTTGATAAGCGATTTTAATATTCAACAGTTTATATTCGTCAACGCTTTTGATCCTTACTTCGGTGTTCACTTTCCACCCG
>JBBRKB010000503.1:0-1688 GCA_038218385.1 Cytophagales bacterium
AGTATATGGCCGAAGGGATATTATGATTGCGAAGTTGGTTGAAGATGGCAAGTGGATGAAGTCGGTGAACGCGGGAAAGGGAATCAATACACAGTACGATGAGATATCGCCCTTCATCCATGTGAACAACAAAACATTGTATTATGCTTCCAATGGTTTGCCCGGTTTCGGGGGCTACGATATTTATTCTATTGAAAAAATTGATAAAAATAATTGGTCAAAACCCGTAAACGTGGGCGTTCCTATAAACGATCACAACGATCAGTTTTCATTGTTCATTACCGCAGATGGAAACAAGGGATACTATGTGCATGAAGAAATGTCTGCGGCGGGATATCCGGCAGGTAAAATTTATGAATTGGAGATACCCGAGCAATTCCGAGTAAAATTCAGGAGCAACTATGTGAAAGGTATTGTACGCGATAAGCAAACAAAGCAAGTATTGAAATCGCAGATCGAGTTGATAGATATTAATACCAATGAAGTGGAGTCACAGGTTCAATCCGATAGTCTTACTGGTGAGTACCTCATGGTGTTGACACAAGGTTCTGAATATGCTTTATACGTGAACAAAAAAGGATACTTGTTTCAAAGCTTGAGCTTCAACTATTCGGAGGTGGATAATTTTGAGCCAATTGTTTTAGATATTGAATTGGAAAAAGTAAGGGAAGGATCCGTAGCGGTCTTAAAGAATATCTTTTTTGAGTTTGATAAGTATGACTTGCAAAATAAATCTGTGACGGAGTTACAAAAGATACTTCGCTTCCTGAATGAAAATCCTTCCGTGAAAATTGAAATAAGCGGTCACACCGATAACATGGGAAATGTTTCATACAACCAGCAACTTTCCGATAAACGAGCGCAGTCTGTTAAAACATATTTAGTTGAGAAAGGTATTGATACGAAAAGACTTTTTACAAAAGGATATGGATCTGAAAAACCTATCAAGCCAAACGATTCGGAAGAAAACAAACAGTTGAACAGGCGGATTGAATTTAAAATTTTAAAGTAGATAGCCGTAGTCTTTTCTCTACACCTGTGTAATCCCCACAGCGATCCAATAATTTAAATTCTGAATTTTATTTCAGATTAAAGATTTTTCTTTGGCACTGTATTTCCAGAGTCTACTAGAAAAATAATTATGGAAACTAAAGAAATAGCAAGCAAGCTTGTTGCGTATTGTAGCAAAGGTGATTGGGCAGACGCCCATAATGAGTTGTATGCAAATGATGCGATAAGCATAGAGCCGCATGAAACTGAACACTTTGAAAAGGAAACAAAAGGATTGGATGCCATTAATGCCAAAGGAAAGAAATTTGATGAAATGACAGAGACGTTACATTCCATCGAAGTTTCTGAACCCTTGGTTGTGGGCAATTCCATAGCCTTTATGATGACCATGGACACCACCATGAAAGGGCAGAAAAGAATGAGTATGCCCGAACTTTGTGTGTATAAAGTGAAGGAAGGAAAGATCTCGTCTGAGGAGTTTTTTAATTAATGCTTAAGAAATTTAGTAGAGAAAAAATTTTCACTGCAAATACCCAACAAAGTAAGTCCCCGTTAAATCAGTCGGTGTAACCTTTGCCAACAAATTATCGCCATCAAGTTGATAATCAAATTGGAAGTTATGACCAATGAAATAATCTGTCATGGGTTTCATGGCATCTTTGATCACTTGCGCGTTA
>JBBRKB010000504.1:0-1669 GCA_038218385.1 Cytophagales bacterium
AGTACACCGACTTTTGTGAGGCTGATGCTTATTATGAATAGCTTCGAGTCAAGCACGACCGTCATTGCGAACCATTTCCACAAGTTTTCCTGACCACATCACGTTCAATGGTGAAGCAATCCCCCTCTACGAAGCGCTAACTTTTGATACTAGAAGAAATTTTTACTTTGTGGGATTTGAAAAACTTGGAGTAAAAATCCAGACTCACTGTTTTTTTTTAAAAGTGTCGCTGGATAAAGAAATATTCAGCACAACATAAAATGTTATTTGGTATCTTGAATGAAAAATATTGGTACCATGTCAAAACGCCTCATCCGAATTTCCTCCTTTATCTTTGTGCTTGTTGCCATTTACTTTTTGGGGCCATCACCAGATCGACCAGAGTGGAATAATACTATGCCGGATGTTCCCATTGAACCGTCACAACTTGAAACCTACATTGCTTACAACGAGAGCCAACACAAACTCAAACCAAACAATGAAGCACGGATGGTTTGGGCAGATAGTACGAAGCAAAAAACGGAATATGCAGTCGTCTATATACATGGATTCTCCGCAAGTCAAATGGAAGGTGATCCGGTGCATAGAAGATTTGCCAAACAGTTTGGGTGTAATTTGTTTCTTGCCCGCATGGCCGACCACGGTATTGATACGGTCGAAACACTTTTAAATTTCACAACCGATCGCTGGTGGGCAAGCGCCAAAGAAGCGCTGGCTATTGGAAAGCAAATTGGCCATAAAGTTATTATCATGAGCACATCAACAGGGGGAACGATGGCCCTGGCACTTGCAGCAGAATATCCAGACGATGTGTATGCACTGATAAACTTATCACCAAACATTGCCTTGCGTGATGGCTCTGCTTTTATTTTGAATAACCCATGGGGACTTCAGATTGCGCGAAAGGTTGTAGGTGGCGACTATCGAGAAACCGATTCAAAAGGTGAAGAGGCAAACTATTGGAACAACAAATATCGAATTGAAGCTTTGGTGCAGTTGGAGGAAATGCTGGAAAGTAAAATGACCAAAAAGACATTTGAAAAAGTAACCCAACCCTGTCTTACACTTTACTACTATAAAAACGAAGAAGAGCAAGATCCACAAGTGAGCGTTGCCGCCACCCTGAAGATGATGGATGAACTAGGCACACCTGCCGCACAAAAAAGATCCGTTGCCATGCCAAAGGCTGGCGCACATGTACTGGGAAGTTCGTTCACCTCTAAAGATATTGAAGGTGTGTATAAGGAGATTGAAGATTTTAGTAAAGAGGTTTTGGGTATGAAGGAAGTTACTCAATTAAGAACTAAGTCATTATTATTTGATAAGGAACAGGAGTTTGAATTGTTGAGTTCATCGAGAAGCATCACGTTACAATCCTCCGCCAAGGACACGGTCATTTGTAAAAATTGGGTAATTCCGAGGAATGAAATAAAACGAATTATTAAAGGATGCGAGTCTATTAATGGATCGGATTGGAACCAACTTTTCGATGTATTGCCGTGCATAGTAAAAGGGCAATTAAGGCAACGAGGAATTATGTATGGATTTGAGATGAATGCTGGCTCATGGGTGCACATTCAATCCCGCGACACTACGCTTATTTTTGGAAATTTTAATAAACAGAATGAAAAATATTTTGTGACTAAGGCATTGACTGGTGATGGTTGAA
>JBBRKB010000505.1:0-1568 GCA_038218385.1 Cytophagales bacterium
AGCTTTTTTAGGCTAATTTTGAAACCGAAAAACGAAGAGGGGAATGAAAACATCACACATTTTAATTATCGTAGTCATTGCCGTTGCTATCGGCATCATCATCACTAGCGCAGGTGATGCAAGCACCTATTGCAACTTTGATCAGGCGCATCAAATGGCAGCGTCTGGCAATGCAAACAGCATCCATGTTGTGGGGCAATTGAAGAAAGATGGGTCAGGCCATGTAGTGGGGATTTCACCGGGTGAAGATCGTGTGTCGTTTTCCTTTGTGATGGTAGATGATAAAAGCAAGGAACAACTGGTTCAATACAATCAACCGATGCCGCCCGATTTTTTAAAGTCAGAAAAGGTGGTGGTGATTGGCGGCTACAAAGGAGATGAATTTCACGCACAGAAAATCTTATTGAAGTGCCCTTCTAAATACCAGGATCAAAAACCCATAACGGAAGTACGCTGATCATGTATTCCGTATTCTGCTCAATTGAATTTACTCTTACAGGCTACTGAACATGGTTCATTATTTTATTGGTAACGCAGGTCATCTTTTTGTCATCACGGCATTTATTGCGTCCCTTGTTTCATTCTTCTCCTACTTCAAAGCAGTTAACAATCTTGATCTTCAAAAGAAAAAGCAATGGGAGGCCAATGGCAGATTTAGTTTCTACATACATGCTGCCGCTATTATAGGAATTGTTATTTCGTTGTTCGTCATCATTTCCAATCATTACTTCGAATATCATTACGCCTACAATTATTCAGACTCAAAACTACCTACACATTATCTCATCTCTACTTTTTGGAATGGCCAGGAAGGAAGTTTTATGCTTTGGATGTTTTGGCAAGGTGTTCTTGGAATTATTCTCATCAACACAAACAAATTTTGGGAGGCGCCTGTGATGACGGTCTTCGCTTTAGTGCAGGCATTTCTTGCGTCTATGATTTTGGGCGTTGTTATACCTCTTCCGGATCTTGACATAAATTTGCTGGTCTTCCACATTAACATCTCAGATTTTAAAATCGGAAGTTCACCTTTTATTCTCTTGCGTGATGCCATGGCGGAAGCACCGATATTTAAAATGCAGCCCGAGTTTGTACCACAAGATGGCAACGGACTCAACCCTTTGTTGCAAAATTACTGGATGGTTATTCATCCGCCTACATTGTTCCTCGGCTTTGCCACCACGTTAGTTCCGTTCGCTTATTGCATGGCGGGTTTGTGGATAAAAAAATATAAAGATTGGGTACGGCCTGCTCTACCATGGGCACTCTTTTCAGCAGCGGTGTTGGGACTAGGTATTTTAATGGGCGGATATTGGGCGTATGAAACCTTAAACTTTGGTGGCTATTGGAATTGGGATCCGGTTGAAAACGCGGTGTATGTTCCGTGGTTGATTCTTATCGCTTCCATTCATACCATGATCACCTACAAGAATAGTGAAACAGCTTTGAAGACCTCTATCATTCTCGTCACGGCTGTATTTGTGCTTATTCTTTACTCAACATTCCTCACGCGAAGTGGCATATTAGGCGAATCATCCGTCCATTCGTTTACCGATCTAGGTTTGTCG
>JBBRKB010000506.1:0-1560 GCA_038218385.1 Cytophagales bacterium
TGGAAACAAGCACGAGCCCAACTGCGCCGACAGATTTGGCCATTGCCAGAGTCCAAAAAGTGCTGATCTTCAGTAGGCTTACAGATGCTTATGGAGACATCCCTTACAGTGAAGCAGGGAAAGGGTTTATTGAAGGCATTAGGTTTCCTAAATATGACAAACAAAGCGAGATCTACCAAAACATGTTGGAGACCTTAGAAAGTTCTGCAGCAACCTTAAGTTCTGGGGGTGTCAGTTCTTATGGCTCCGCCGATCTATTATTCGCTGGTGATACTGATAAATGGAGAAAATTTGCCAATTCTTTAATGTTACGTTTGGCCATGAGAATGGTGAAAGTTGATAACGCTGCGGCCCAAACCTGGGCTACCAAGGCTATTTCTGGAGGTGTGATGGAAAGCAATGCAGATATTGCTTTTACGCAATATGAAAATTCTGCCAATGATGGTGGACCTAACGTCAACCCGCTTACAAAAAGCTTCACGTCAAGAGCGCCCACCCAAGTAAAAATCTCTAAAACGCTGATGGATTATATGAAAGATAGAAACGATCCGCGGGTTTCAGTATTATTCTCAACGGTGGATGGCGATACAGACTTCGCACTTCAATCTGGTCAGGATATTAATGTTGCAACCAGAGGAACTGCAAATTCAAAACCTAACATCAATATTTTTGGAGGCTCTGGAATCATTCTTTATGATGCACCTTTTTTCTTCCAAACCTATGCCGAGGTTGAATTCATGCTTGCTGAAGCTGCGGAACGTTGGGGCCTGGCAGGTGGCAATGTTGAAGAACATTATAACGCAGGTGTTACTGCGGCCATGCAATACCTTTCATTATATGGACATGGTGTAGAAATTACGACTGCTCAAATTGACGATTATTTGGCAGCCAATCCTTTTGTGCCAGCACAAGCCTTGAAAATGATAAACGAGCAATACTGGGTCGCTACTTTTGGAAACGGTTTAGAAACATTTTCAAATTGGAAAAGGTCGGGGTATCCTGTTTTGGTGCCAGCAAATGTGGCAGCCCTTCTTACAGATGGCAAAATACCAAGAAGATTGCCTTATCCTGGTTCTGAGAAGTTGAACAACCCAGAGAAACTTGCAGAAGGCATTGCGCAACAAGGTGGCGACGGCCTTTTAACAAGAATGTGGTGGGATGTAAATTAAAACCAATGATCAGAATTTACAAAGCGTTTCAAAGTGAGTACACTTGATGTAACCTATATCTGAAATTGTTTTTTATTCTATTGAGTTAGTACCTGAGGTGGGAGGAATAAAAGTAAAATTTAAATCTCCCACCTCTTTTTTTTAAGCTTCGTATGATCGATAAACCGTATATTTTGAAAAAAGTTAGTTTAGGGCTTGATGTGTTGATCGCCGAACAAAGTTATTGAAACACTGGTCATTCAAAATAATCCTATAGAAAGGTAGGATGCTTTTTCGGGTTTAAAAGCGTATAAGTTAAACCATAAAGACACTAAATTCCATTAAAGAATTTTTGATCAATTATAGTTCCATGGATTGACTAGTGGCGTTATATTTGAAAAATATAAAAAAA
>JBBRKB010000507.1:0-1559 GCA_038218385.1 Cytophagales bacterium
GGATAGTTGAATGACTGAAGTCAATGAGAAAGTTAATTCAATGAGAAAGTTAATTTTAAAACGTGATAAAAACGAAGAGTTTAATTTCAATTAATACTTCTGATAATACTTACAACCCTACTGTTGAACCCAGAAGAGTTACACTACTAAGAAAATCATGACTACCCACTACATTCTTTTTTATAAAACAGTTGCGAATTTTGTTGAGAAACGAGCCGCCTTTCGTAATGAACATTTGGACCTTGTGCGCAGTGCCCATGAGAAGGGTGATCTGGTTATGGCAGGTGCATGGGCTGATCCTGTAGATGGAGCCATGCTTGTTTTCAAAAACGATGCAACGTTAGCTGAGGAATTTGCAAAGAACGACCCCTATGTTACGAATGACTTGGTGACCGAATGGTACGTCAGATCATGGTCTGTGATGATCGGGGCTGAATGAGGAAATACTGGATAAATAAATGCATAGGGTAGGCCATTATTTTTTTGTAAATATCTACATTTGATCAACCCTCATGATCATGATCGATTTTTTCCGAAAACAATACCGAAAGCAAGGTGTAAAGATTGCACTATATGTTGTCATCGTGTTTATACTAGTTGACACATTATTCACCTACCAATACAAGCAAGCCCTTAGTCGCAACATTACCACGCAGGCTACCTTAGACGAAATTGCGGCCAGAAAAGCAACCATAATATCCAACCTCAATAATATAGACTTGAGTTTGAGGGGGTATCTGCTAGTGGGAAATGATGCCTTTCTGGGTACGTATGAAAAAATAAAAGATCAGAATGCCCCCACGATGGAATATCTACAGGAGAAACTTCCTGAAATTGGAATAGAACCGAGTGCCCTCAATGACATGAACAAAATGCTAAGTGATTATTTTGTTTTAATGGACAAGGTGGTTGACTTGTCGAAATCCGATACTACAGGTGGCGCTTTACGAATTCTCAAAGAAGACCATGGCACAGCCGTGTGGCAAACGTATATGAATCTTTCGGCAGTGATGGATCCGATTATTCAGGAAAAAAAGATGGCATCACAGGAGGCATATAACAACCTGCTCAATATGAGTTTAATTTTTCAGGTGGTGCTTTTCCTGATTGGTATCCCTACGTTGATTTATACCATTAGCAGCCTTACCCGTGCAGAGAAACGGCGCGTAAAACTATTTGAAGATCTGGACAATCAAAACCGTACTTTAATTTTTGACTCTAATCAGAAAACCGATGTTGAAAATGAAAAATTGGTAATAGGTAATATTATTACCAATCTGAATAAGACGGCAGTATTTATCAAAGCCATCGGAGATGGAAATTATGATGTGAAATGGGACGGATTCAATGCCGCATCAGTGAAGGCCAACGAACATACCATTTCAGGTGAGCTGATTCTCATGCGCGAAGGAATGAAGAAACAACGTGAAGAAGGTATGCGCCAAAAATGGGTAAGTGAGGGACTTAATAAACTCACTGAAATTATCCGTGATCATCAAAGTGATTTTCAAACCCTGTGCGAGAAATCGATTTTCTTTCTCATAAAATATTTGAAAGCC
>JBBRKB010000508.1:0-1555 GCA_038218385.1 Cytophagales bacterium
GTTAGAGGAGAATATGGTTAAGGGTATCTAATTTTATTTCGGTTTCTTCCCATTCTTTTTCTGGAATGGAATCACTTGTAACGCCAGCTCCGGCATACAAAGTAGCGTATGGATAAGCTACATTCATGCAACGTAAATTTACATGCAGCGTAATAGACGAATCAATATTTACGGGGCCGAGAAAACCTGCGTAGTATGAACGGTCATATCCTTCTTCCCGATCCAAAACGTTCTGAGCAAGATCATGAGGCATTCCACACACGGCTGATGTGGGGTGCAAAAGTTGTAGCATCACCGTTCCTAATTGTTGAAAATGTGTCTCTTTCAAGTCTACAACAAATTCCGATTTGAGATGCACAAGGTTTCCGGCAATAACGGTTTTGGGCCCGTGTTCATCATATTCACGTAGGCGTATTTTCTTAAAGCAACTGATAATGTATCGTTCAACCAATGCTTGTTCTTCAATTTCTTTTTGTGTCCAGGCAATTGATTTGATGTTCGTGCCAGATTCAAATCGTTGTGTCCCTGCCAATGCTACCGTACGGAAGATGGATTGATGATCAACACTCACCAGCAACTCAGGTGACGCTCCAAGCCAGCAGCCTACGTCAAGTATGTAGTCCAATGAAACAAGCGCATTGGGAAATTGGTCGCAGAGGGCATGAAACTTTTCGATTACATCAAAATCATTTTCTATTTTAATCTGACGAAATCGGGAGGGCACAATTTTCTCGATAGCACCCTTGCTTATTTCAGCCATACAAGTCTCCACTAACTTGATATAATCATCCTTTGCTTTTTCCTTGATGGGTATGGGATTGGCAGGAATTTTAATTTTGCTATTGGCAACTTTTGGTTTGTATTCTGCCAGCCAGGTATGGGATATATTTTCTACCTCCGTTAAAGGTGGCACGAGTTCACTATCTTTCACGGTAAAACAGAATTCAGCTTCAATAAAATGGCCGTCCTTTTTTTTGTCGTAAGGATAAAAAATAAAACCAGGCTGCAATTCTTCAATGGGGTTGACTATGTTGAATGGTGAAACCTTTGAAGAAAGAATTATCTTTTTTTCATTCCCTTGCGGGAGTCGCCAAAAAGCCATCGATAAGCATTGTTCATTGGCCACTTCTTGTAGGGTAGTAAAGAATGTCTTGGCTGATAGATTTTTATCTACGATTTGATTTTCACCCGCTCCCATATCAATCCTTAATCATCGTTTTTCCAAAATGGCTATCGTTATCCTGCTGATGCAGATCAACTCTTCCGTATTCTTTTTCGTTATCCTGATCTCCCACACCTGTGTTGATTTTCCAATGTGTATAGGGCTTGCTTTTCCAACCACATGTCCCTCGCGAATTCCTTTAATGTGGTTGGCATTTATTTCAAGACCCACACAAAAATGGGTTTCAGGATTAATGCAGCAATACGCGGCAACACTTCCCAATGTTTCTGCCAGAGCAACGGAAGCACCTCCATGAAGAAGTCCCTGCGGTTGATGGGTACGGTGGTCAACGGGCATCTCTGCTTCTATGAAGGTATCAGCAATCGAAGTCAT
>JBBRKB010000509.1:0-1547 GCA_038218385.1 Cytophagales bacterium
TCCGGAACATAAGAGTCCGTATGCGGATGTTGTGAATGCAAGAGTGGGATTTGAATTTCCCATGAAGAAGAAACGGAAAACGTAAGCTCATTTCTTGATTACTTGATAGGCTCTTACGATCCTATTGTTTTCACTTCCCAATACAAAACTTACTAAAAATGTTATCGAGCAAATCATCTGTGGTGATGGTTCCTGTTATCTCACCGAGGTAATGTAGTGATTGTCTAATATCCATAGCAAGAAAATCTCCTGTTACACTGTTAGACATGCCGTCTAGCACACGCTCCAATGCTTCGTGGGTTTGTGTTAGGTTTTGGTAATGGCGTAAGTTGGTTACCAGCACATCACCCGTTTTTACTTTGTCAATATGAAATTGTGAAAGGATTTTATTTTTGAGTTCTTCAATGTTGGTTTTGTTTGAAGCGGATATCAACGTGAAGTTGTGTGAAGTTAATTGTTCGACCAGTTTGGGATCCGCTTTGTCTACTTTGTTGCCTACTTTAATGTAGGGGATGTTTAAAATCTTCAGCTCATCTTCCTCTTTCTGTATTTCATTTATGTTTTGTGAAAGGTCGAAAAGATAGATAATGAGCGATGCACGTTTCATCCATTCACGTGTGCGCTCTACACCCATGGCTTCTACTACATCTTCTGTCTCACGCAGGCCGGCAGTGTCAATGAATCGGAAGTTAATGCCATCAAGAACCATTTCATCTTCGATGGCATCACGAGTGGTACCGGCAATTTCTGAAACAATCGCCCGCTCTTCATTCAGCAATATGTTGAGGAGCGTAGATTTTCCTGCGTTTGGTTTTCCGGCTATTACAGTAGGTACACCGTTTTTAATTACATTACCCTGATCGAATGATTTTATTAAAGAAGTAAGGTAGGATTGAATGTTATAAATAAGTTTTTTCAAATCATCTCGATTGGCAAACTCTACATCTTCTTCGCCAAAATCCAATTCAAGTTCTATCAAAGACGCAAAGTGAATGAGTTCTTCACGTAGTGTATTGATCTCACGCGAAAATCCACCCCGCATTTGATTGAGAGCTGCCTGACGTGCGTTGTCAGTTTCTGCATGAATAAGATCGGCCACCGCCTCTGCTTGAGCCAAATCAAATCGGCCATTGAGAAAAGCCCGCTTGGTAAACTCACCGGGCTTTGCTAGTCGTGCACCATGGGCAAGGAGCACTTTGATAATTTCTTTTACGATAAAAGGTGATCCATGACATGAAATTTCAGTTGCGTTTTCTTTCGTAAAAGAATAAGGTTTTCTGAAAATGGAAACCAAAACCTCATCAATTGTTTTGTTCCCGGTATATATAGATCCGAAATGAATGGTGCTTGCAGGCTGCTGCAGAAGGTCTTTTCCCTTAAAGCATTCTTGTGTTATGGCTATAGCCTCATCTCCGGAAAGCCGGATAATGGCGAGGGCGCCAACAGCATGAGGGGTGGCAAGTGCTACAATGGTATCAGTCATAGAAAGTCAAAAATAAGATTTTTATTTTGACACGTGCTGTACGATCAACACCGGAATGCCTACA
>JBBRKB010000510.1:0-1544 GCA_038218385.1 Cytophagales bacterium
CCCCGCTATGACATAATGATTGATCAGCGATTGGAGTATATACATCGAAATCCTGTGGAGGCGGGAATGGTGTTATCGCCAGAAGATTATTTATACAGTAGTGCATTGAACTACGCTGATCGTCCGGAAAAATTGATAGACATTATTTTATTGTAATCAAAAGTTGGATGGTTTCGGCAGTCGGGAGACTGCCATCATGGCCAGGCACAAGTCCTGCCTGCGCACATGCCAACCCAGGAAGACTTGCGCCAGCTATGGGTCGGCTATGGTCATCTAAAAAGCAGAAAGGGCTAAGGAAATGTGTTTTCAGTAAACAAACGAGCATCTACTATCGGGTTCAAGAAAATTACATTGAGCTAATCAGTTTTAGACCAAACAGAAAGAACCCGGAAACTTTTAGAGTGTAACCTACCGTTTAGGGTGAAAAAATAGGTGTGAAAAACACAAAAAATTTTATTATTGTGCTATGCCAACAATTTTGCAAGCAAAAGGTTATAAGTTCAAGTTCTATAGCAACGAAAACAATGAACCGGCTCATATCCATGTGACAAAAGGAAGTGGGAATGCGAAAATCTGGTTGAGGCCTTATATTGCAGAAGAATATAGTTATAACTTTACCATTAGGGAGAGAAGGGATATCAAGGAACTGGTCGAACTTAATTATGAAACTTTAATTAATAAATGGGATGAGTACTTTGCGTAAAAGACATGCGGTGAATCCGGTAAGAAATAAGAAAGCTATTGATCCTTTTGATCAATTGATTTTTGAAAAGAGTTTAAGGATACGCCATGTTCTTTTAGATCAGGATATGGACTTGCTTATATTGGTGTTGAGCAATGGTATTGTCATCAAATCAAAACTATCAGACTTTCCAAAGCTTAAAAACGCAACTGTTAAAAAACTGAACAATTGGGAATTAGTTGGTGACGGTGTGGCCATCGAATGGCCCGATCTTGATGAAGATTTATCGTTGAAAGGATTTATAAAGAGCACGTACATGAACCGCGCTCTTCATACATTGAAAGGCAACCAAGAAAATACTTTTGTATAACACCGAGGGAAACCCGAGATTATGTACTTAAGCAGGGTCGGCTTTGCCAGACCCCCCTATGACGGGAATATCATCCACTATTGATAGTATTAAAATTTCCTCATGAAAGGGCTACCAAATACCCACTAAAAGCCTTACTTTTATTCATGCTTTACCGTTTAGCAGCGATCGTTTTAATCTTCATTTCCCCTTCACTTTATGGGCAATCTTTTGATAGTTTGGTAAACACCGTTTTACCCGTGGATACCCTCATCACCGTAAGGGAACAAAAACTTGATTCGTTACTTACAGGAGGTGAGCAGCAGCTCGATTCAATAGAGGCGTATGCAGCCAGTCAATATGCATCGCTCAAAAGTTCGTATGATTCTGTTTCGCTCACGGTCAATTTAGAAGTCGGGAAAATTAACCATGCACTGGATAGTCTTCATAAACTGAACGCGCCAACCAATAAATTAACCCAAAAGCTTGATAGCATTGAACATTGGAAAAATG
>JBBRKB010000511.1:0-1522 GCA_038218385.1 Cytophagales bacterium
ATGGTTTCACGCTTGTCGTTGATCTGTGCCTCCTTTACCAGTGTTGGATTCAAATCACGTAAAGATCTGATCTGGGCTGTGACCAAACTGTCCATACTAAAAAATTTATGAACCGTTTTGGGCTCTTGCCTACACGCGAAAAATAAAAGCCCTGTTAGCAACATTATAATTCTACCCAATGAGAACATCGCCAGTCATTTGTGAAGGAATGTCAACGCCCATTAAGGTTAAAATGGTAGGAGCAAGATCACCAAGCTTACCGTTCTGGATTGCTCCCTTGTAATCATTGTCAACCAAAATACAAGGAACAAGTGACGTAGTGTGCGCCGTGTTTGGCGATCCATCTTCATTGATCATACAATCGGCATTTCCATGGTCGGCAATAACAATGGTTGTGTATCCATTCTTAAGGGCTGCTTCAATAACCTTTGATGCACACCGGTCTACGATTTCACATGCCTTTACAGCTGCCTCAAACACACCCGTGTGACCCACCATATCAGCGTTGGCAAAGTTTAGGCAAATAAAATCCACATCCTTTTTCTCCAACTCCGGAATTATTTTATCCTTTATTTCATTCGCGCTCATCTCTGGCTGCAGGTCATATGTAGCTACCTTAGGAGACTGACACAATAAACGCGACTCACCCTTAAAAGGCACTTCTCTTCCGCCGGAAAAAAAGAACGTAACGTGTGGATACTTCTCAGTTTCGGCAATGCGAATTTGTTGCTTGCCCGCCTTCTCCAACGCTTCCCCAAGTGTGTTGCTCAGATTATCTTTTTCAAAAATTACGTTTACATTTTTATACTTATCATCATAGCCCGTAAGGGTGATGTAATGAAGTGAAAGGGCTTTCATTCCCTGCTCAGGAAAATCTTGTTGTGTGAGCGCCTCTGTAATTTGTCTTCCCCGGTCGGTCCGGAAATTAAAACATAGCACAACATCACCTTCATGAATAGAACCGATGGGTGTACCATCACTTCCTACGGCCACAATGGGTTTAATAAATTCATCTGTCACCCCTTCTGCGTAAGATGCTTCTACATCTTTTATAATGTCGTGGGATTTTTTTCCTAAACCATTCACCAATAGATCATACGCAAGCTTTACACGTTCCCATCTTCTGTCACGATCCATGGCGTAATAGCGACCGATTACTGAAGCAATTTTGCCCACATTTATATCCAGGCTTTGGTTCAAATCGCGCAAATATTCTGCTCCTCTTTTCGGATCGGTATCACGTCCATCGGTAAAGGCATGAATGAATACATCATGTATAGAATTTTTCTTTGCCAACTCCACTAGACCCTTCAAATGTTCGATATGTGAATGCACACCACCATCGGAAAGTAGCCCCATAAAATGCACCTTCTTACCGTTTTGTTTTGCGTATTGAAAAGCTTCCAGCAGTACAGGGTTTGAATCCAACTCATGTTCTTCAATTGCTTTGTTTACCCGCACCAGGTCTTGATAAACTACACGACCAGCACCAATATTCATGTGTCCTACTTCAGAATTTCCC